>JAUREO010000100.1 GCA_030827365.1 Candidatus Poseidonia sp.
ACAGTGATAACTTTATAGTTCTTGATCAGGACTTTAACCATCAAAAAACTATATCTACTGGGAGCAACCCCTATGGTGTTTCATTCGACTCAACTGGAGATCGGCTATTTGTCGCCTCTAGTAAATCTAAATTACTCGAAGTATTTGAAACCGAGAATTTTACAAAAATTAAGGATATTCCATTAGATGGTAAAAGATGTTGGCATTTTTCTTTTACCCCTGACAATAATGAGTTACTGATGGCCTGTGGAAGATCTGATGAATTAAAAGTAATTGATACGAACAAACTCGAGGTGACCGGATCAATTGCGGTTCAAGGAATTCCTTGGGGGGTGGTGACTTATCCTAAGGCTATTGGAAGTCTTGATGACGTTAGGTAGCCAATTTCTTATTGATAAAATCCCATTCAAAATCAGTTAAAGGGGTGATCGATAATCGATTTCCCCTTTGGAGTATTTTGAGTGTTTCTAATTCTTGATAGGTTCTGATTTCATTTAAACTCAAAAGTCGAGTTTTTTTGACAAAGGCAACATCAACATTTACCCAGCGAGGATTATTTGGATCGGACTTGGGGTCATGGTACTTATGACCAGATTGGAATTGAAGTTTATCCGGATAAGCTAACTTGCAGACTTTCATAATGCCAACAATCCCAGGTTCTTTACAATTTGAATGATAAAAAAAGGCAAGATCGTCAATGCTCATTTGATCTCGCATAAAATTTCTTGCTTGATAATTTCGAATCCCATACCAGTCAATATGACCATCTTTTTCAAGATCATCAATGGAGTAGTCTGTGGGTTCTGATTTCATTAACCAATATTTCATTTATACTAGTCCTTAATTTTTAATACTAGTTTAAACGATCATGCAAAAAAATGTAAAAGGGACCAATCTTCAAGTGTGTAGTCTGAATCCGAAAACAGGTTATTACAGGAACGGCTTATGTGATACCTGCGAAAGTGACCAAGGCAGTCATACCGTATGTGCTGAAGTGAGTGAAGAATTTTTACTTTTCTCTAAAGCATTAGGTAATGATCTATCTACCCCCCGACCTGAATTTCAATTTGAAGGATTAAATCCTGGCGATCGATGGTGTATTTGTGCAAGTCGCTGGCTTGAGGCCGCGGATGCGGGCATGGCTCCCCCAGTGATTTTAGAGGCAACCAATGAGAAGTGCCTTGATTTAATAGACCTTGCTGATCTTGAGTATCACA
>JAUREO010000101.1 GCA_030827365.1 Candidatus Poseidonia sp.
TGGCATTCCCTAATCGTGATTTTACTAACGCCGATTTCTCTGGTTATTTTTTAGAGAATATGACTATCTGCGTTGAGAGTTATATCGGAGAAGTTGGAGGTAAAGAGGGTGTAAAGTTGGAAGACCAGTTTCTAGTAACGAAAGATGGTCTTCAGCAACTCAGTTCTTTTCCTTACGAAAACTTTTAATAATCGTAGGGTTTAAATTTTAAAGATGGCTGTTTAGCCAGTTCTTCAAATCCGCTTCAGAGCTTAATCCAATTTTAGTGTCTGCAATCGATCCATTTTTAAAAAGGATCATTGTTGGAATACTACGAATTCCAAAGTTTGCTGGAGCCTCAGGGTTTTCATCAATATTTACTTTTTTGACGGCTACCTTTCCTTCAAACTCAACAGAGACATTCTCTAAAATGGGTCCTAATGCCTTACAAGGACCACACCATTCTGCCCAAAAATCAACCAAAACAGGCTGATTGTTAGAATTATCAATTACACTTTGTTTAAAAGATGAATCGCTTACTTGTTCAATAGACATACTCTTAATATGGGTGTTAGTTTTGATTTTGCAAATACAAATCTTTTGTTCCAACGTGTTGATTGATAGTGGAAGTTTCAAAACCGTATAGAGAATTATTCAAAGAAGCATTTTTCCAGTAATCCTGGATATTAAATTTAAAGGGATAGGAGTCGAAGGCCCCCTTGCGAACAATATGACAACCTTGAAACTGAGTGTTGGGATGATCGCTTGGAAATTGAATAAGTTGTTTATCTAATATTTCTACATCTGGTCTATTTCCTTGGGATCGAGTGAAAAGCAAATTTTCAATTTCTTTGTATTGATGAAAAAATTTAATTCCTTCATTGATTTCTTTTGTAAAATTCAAATTCCAAAGGTTGTCAGTATTAATGACTAAAATGTCATCAGTTTGTACTTTTTTTATACCTCCGCCGGTTCCTAGGATAT
>JAUREO010000102.1 GCA_030827365.1 Candidatus Poseidonia sp.
TAATACTTCATTTAATATTGTTCCAGATCCTAAGAGCTGAACTTTGGATTTTCCTCTGTTGTCAAATTCTTTCAGTAAGTACATTCCTTTCAGAACATCTTCTTTTTTTACGTGTTTTGGCATTTCGGGATGTTGATAGTTTTCATTCATTGTAGTCACGTAATAGAAGACATTTTCTTGTTTTTCGTGCATTCTTCTCAATCCATCTTCAAAAATAATAGCTAATTCGTAAGCATAAGTAGGATCGTAAGAAATACAATTTGGTATCATGGAAGCCATGATAAGGCTGTGACCATCTTGGTGCTGAAGTCCTTCTCCTGCTAGAGTGGTTCTTCCAGCAGTTGCTCCAATCAAAAATCCTCTCGCTTGAGAATCTCCTGCAGCCCAAATTAAGTCCATAACTCTTTGAAAACCAAACATGGAATAAAAAATGTATATGGGTAACATTTCAATATCATGGTTTGCATAAGCAGTACCTGCTGCAACAAAAGATGACATCGCACCAGCTTCGGTAATTCCTTCTTCTAACACCTGTCCCTTTTTATCTTCACGGTAAGAACTAATTTGCTCAGAATCTACGGGTTCATATTTTTGTCCCTCATGAGCATAAATTCCAATTTTTTGAAAAAATCCTTCCATACCAAAAGTTCTTGCTTCATCTGGAATGATAGGGACTAGTCTAGCCGCAGTAGTCTTATCTCTTAAGATTTTAGTTAAGATTGTTACTAATGCCATGGTAGTTGAAATTTGTCTTTCCCCTGATGATTTATAAGAAGAATCAAAAGCTGAGCTTTCAATTTTAACTGGAGTTGCTTTTGAAGATCGAGAAGGAATTGGTCCACCAAGTTTTGCTCTTCTTTCTCTTAAGTATTGAATTTCTTCCGAGTTTTCTTCTGGT
>JAUREO010000103.1 GCA_030827365.1 Candidatus Poseidonia sp.
CAGAACCGGGCATACCGCATACTGCAACGACTTTGCCCATGAGAATCCCTGTGGCTTTCAGCCTTTGAAAATACCTCAATGATTTCATTATTCGATTGGTTCACACCAATCGGGAAAAATCGCCCTTATATTCTCAAAATACTCTTCTTCTATTCCTGCAATTAATTCTGAATACACAACGCATTCCGATGGAACAACATCATTTGTTTGATTTCCATCAACGAATTCGTAAGGGGCTATGATGAGCAATTTTTTACCTTCTGTATCATGGATGATATCGTATTTCCACGAAATCTCTACCAATTCATCTTCGATAAAAAATCCGGTGACTAAGTCACCATCAACAATAGACCATTCTACGATATAACCCGTTGATTCATTTATTGTTCCATCTGGATAAAATGAAATTGTATCTTTAGGGTTATACCATGTTCCTGTTATATCATCATCTTCAGCCAATGAAGAAGCCCAAACATACAATACCCCTGACAAAACAATCACAAGAGCTATGCTGAATACGAATAAAATCAAGATCATTGGAACATTTATACTCCTTTTTGAGTGTAAATTGGGTGAAATCATCGCAGTTTGTTGGTGTGTTAGAATTTGCTGTTGCTGGGAATGTTGGGGAAATGTATTGCTCATCATTGGATCAACTGTGGGGTGAAATGATGGACTATGATTTGAGGAAACGACATCACTTTGAGCAAAATCAGAAACTGGCACCCAACGAGAACCATTCCAAATCCAAAAACCATCTTTACTTTTTGTACCGAGTTCAACTGGTAACCATTGGGTTCCATTCCATTGAAAATAACCATCTGGGCTAATTTCACCAATTTCCATAAGTCCAAATGAGTTACATTTGTTAATCAT
>JAUREO010000104.1 GCA_030827365.1 Candidatus Poseidonia sp.
TCGTGTTGATACATCTTGAACTGATTCTGAATTCATCCCGTCAAGTTTCATACGAATTGCATCAGAAATCCATCGAGATTTCTCCCTGGAGGGTATATTTTCGTCGGACAATCGGAGCGCAAGGTATGCGGGGCATGAGAACGAGATGACGGTGTTCATACTCTGTATGCCTCCTTGTTCCAATTATGTACGATAAAATCGCCACATGGCTTACAAATATTCCAAGGAGATCTATTTTCTCGGGTTTCGCATATTTTACATTTCATTCTTCTTCACACTCCAAACACAAACCATAATCACAATCACATTCTCCACCCCATAAATGCGAAGGACATTTGATTTTGCCACAAAGAACACAATAACATTCTTCCATCAAAGCCACCCCTTATCGATGGCATCGCATACTCTTCCGCTGGATTTGTATGCCTGATTCAATGAAACAATCACCTTTTCAACGGGTGTTCCATTGAATTTACGATATTTCAACCTGATCAGGTCAATAATATCCAATATTCTTTCGTCAATATCCTCCCAAAATTGCATGTCCTCGTCGGTCATGACACTACGATGGCGGATTTATATTTAATAATTCGGTAGGATTTCACAAAAAACCCTTGAACAGACCACTACGGGTCTATTCTAAACGGTGAAGAACAGCCTTCACTCATCGATGCAAGTCATTATATTTATAGAGTATATCCTATCATGATAGGTTCATGAGCAAAAGCGATTCGTTTTTTATTCGAGCAAGTACATCATTTAATGGAACAATCTATGCCCAATCAAGCATTGATTTGGGGGCATATGTCGATGCATTAG
>JAUREO010000105.1 GCA_030827365.1 Candidatus Poseidonia sp.
TGCTGCTTCAGATGGTATTGTCAATGAAAATCTGGTTGAGAGATTCTGTCAAGAAGTTCAGATACTTGAAGCGAAGTTCTTTTACGGATTCCAAATTGCGATGGAGAATATCCATAGTGAAACATATTCATTACTGATTGACACTTATATCAAAAATGTAGAAGAAAAAAATAAGCTCCTCAATGCGGTTGATCATTTCCCGAGCATTAAAAAGAAGGCTGATTGGGCACTGAAGTGGATTAATGATAAGAATTCACCATTCTCTCATCGTATTATTGGATTCGCTGCGGTTGAAGGGATATTCTTTTCAGGAGCATTCTGTTCAATATTCTGGTTAAAGAAGAGGGGATTAATGCCCGGTCTATGCCATAGCAATGAATTAATTTCAAGAGATGAAGGATTACATACCGAATTTGCTGTTTTGATGTATCAAAACTTACTAGATAAACCATCTCCAGAAGTTATTAAAGAAATTATTATAGACGCTGTCCAAATTGAACAAGAATTTATTACTGAATCATTATCTTGTGAATTAATCGGCATGAATGCGAAACTTATGTCGCAATATATCCATTATGTCGCAGACAGATTACTACTCATGTTTGGATTAGAGAAGGTTTATCATAGTGAAAATCCATTTGATTGGATGGAAATGATTTCTGTTCAGGGTAAGACAAATTTCTTTGAAAAGCG
>JAUREO010000106.1 GCA_030827365.1 Candidatus Poseidonia sp.
GGTGATGCGAATGCATCAGATGTGACCGCGTTAGTTTTTGGGTTGATTTAATCGTCTCAATAATTCTTCTTTGAGATGAGCATCAACATCATCTCGAGATAGCAAAGCCGCCATCAATCGTCGTGTTGATACATCTTGAATCGATTCTGCATTTATTCCGTCAAGTTTCATTCTGATCGCTTCGGAAATCCATCGAGATTTCTCCCTGGGAGGGATGTTTTCGTCGGACAATCGAAGCGCAAGGTATGCTGGACATGAGAACGAGATGACGGTGTTCAATCTCTCCACCCCTTTTCGATAATACATTTCATGCAAGCAGTATAAAATTCAGGTTCTCCAGAAAAATCAACATGATAGATTTGTTCGGTCGAATCACAAAAATCGCATTCAACACGATAAATCCACGGGCCACTAGTAATTTTCATCGAAGCCACCCCTTATCGATGGCATCGCATACTTTTCCACTTGATTTGTATGCATCACTCAATGAACAAATCACCTTTTCAACAGGTGTTCCATTGAATTTAGGATGTTTCAACCTGATTAGGTCGATAATATCCAATATTCGTTCGTCAATATCCTCCCAAAATTGCATGTCCTCGTCGGTCATGACACTACCAAACGGTGATTTATATTTAATAATTCAGTAGGATTTCACAAAAAACCCTTGAAC
>JAUREO010000107.1 GCA_030827365.1 Candidatus Poseidonia sp.
TAAAATAAATAATCACTATTTAAACCATGTGTTATATTTTTGATTTCAAAAAATTGAAATACTTTTTCTCTTCAATGAAAGGTTAACCCTCCAATCAACAACAAAGAAACGCTTAACAAAGTAACAAAAAAGAAACATAAAATGGCATACAAAAATCAACCGGTCAGCAACTTCAATCAAACGGTAGGTATGAAGAAATTGAATCATCACTCAGCAACAATTGGCCTCTCAGAACATTCAAATGGTAATAAAAAAAGTTGGGCACAGGTCGTTGCACAAAATAACGATCACCCCACGCCATATAAAATTGATGGCCAGACAGAAGAAATAAATAATGCGTTGGAAGAAGAAGAAGAAGAAGAAGAAGAAGAAGAAGAAGAAGAAGAAGAAGAAGAAGAAGAAGAAGCGTTTGATTTAATATTGTGTTCGCGGGATCAAGAACGTGCTGCTGCTTCTAAACAGGGACGGGGGTGGGGGGACGATGTAGATTATTTGGGGGGTGGCTGTTGCAGTATCAACGGAATAACAATGTATGAAGATTCTGAAGAAATTTATTTGGGGAATGGAATGTCGAGTATCGACGGATTCCTAACATCGAAGGATACCTATTATGATTGCTCATCTGAAGAAGATGATTAAACAACGTCAAAGATACTAAAGAATCCGAA
>JAUREO010000108.1 GCA_030827365.1 Candidatus Poseidonia sp.
TGTACCTAATAGAATTTTGAGTCACGATATTCTAGGAAAAGTAATGTTGGTTGACTTTTTATCTTACAAAGAGGCTTTAGAGAAAAAAAATATCAATGCACAAAATATTCAACCAAAAATTCCTATTGATATTGTTATAGACCATTCGTTACAGGTAGATTTTTTTGGCAATACAGACTCAGTCATTAAAAATTTACAAAAAGAATACAACAGAAATTCTGAACGATTTTCTTTTTTACGATGGTGTTCTAAAAATTTAAAAAATGTTACCGTAATTCCACCAGGAGTAGGAATTTGTCACCAAGTAAATATTGAATACCTTTCTAAAGTTGTTTGGAATGATCATGATATCTTACATCCAGATACCTGCATTGGAACAGATAGTCATACTCCCATGGTGAATGCGATTGGTGTGTTGGGATGGGGTGTTGGTGGCATTGAAGCAGAAGTTGCTATGCTGGGAAAAAGTTTATCAGTTGCTTTACCTGAAGTTATTGGAGTTCATTTAAAAAATAAATGTCTTGAAGGAATTACATCGACTGATTTAGTTTTAACGATCACTGAACTTTTGCGAAAGCACAAAGTAGTTGGAAGTTTTGTAGAATTTTTTGGAGATGGAGTTGATTCTTTATCTGTGGGAGACCGCGCAACCATATCTAAT
>JAUREO010000010.1 GCA_030827365.1 Candidatus Poseidonia sp.
CCAAAGGTAAAGGCACACAACGCATTACTTACGAACTTTCAGAACTTGAACCAATCAAGTCAAACTCAATACCAATTTAATCATCGTCTTCGAGCAACTCATCAATACTCGATATCACATCAGTGTAACTCTTCCTCACTCTTTGTTTGGACTCAACTTCTAAATCGATGAGGACATCATCAACGACATTTTTTCGTTGGGCTTCAAGCCGATAGGTTAACTCCAAGTCTTCCCCAACCCTGTCATTTCTGTCAACTTGGGCGATGGGTTTGGAAGGGTTTGTGCGGGCGTATGCATTTTGTTGTGGTTGTTCTGAGAAAAAAACATCAGCCATGGAGTGAGCCTGTTCTGCTGAGGGGGCTTGGTCTTTCCACTCGTTTTGATTGGCGAAATCTCGGATGATGTTGGCTTTTTTGACTTGACTCTGGCGCTCAAAAATTGCTTCGACATCTTCTTGGGTGGTACGTTTTTGTTCACCAAGCATTGCTGCAGCAATGCGTTGTTGTTCGTGAAGCAAGGGCCCATGTCCTTCGAGATGGTCATATCGGTGTGGTGAAGCAGCCATCATAAGCAGTTCCTTTGCAAATTGAGCCAATCCATCGTCGGGGGGTGCTTGTGCAAGTCGTTCACGAATTGATTTGTGACGAGCGATGCAAGGAGTACAGCGTTGCAAACCCTCGATGTCAGGGGCGTCACACCACAAGCAACAGGCTTGAAGACCCAATTCTTTCATGGCACGTCGTGGTAATGACATACTGCTCAAGACCACGAATTGTTTCAATCACATGAATACTTTCATGCGAGGCTTCAAATGACCAGAAGGAAACCATTCAGCATGGGCGAAAGAGATCCTCGGGCCGACATCGTAGACGATGACCCGTTTCGCAACATCCCCCGTTCCGCTTCTGGCATCCACCGTGTTCACGGTCGAAAAGAGGCGGATGGCACCATTTACTTCGATACGGGTACAGTTCGACAAAGCCCCCAAATCTTCCAGCAATTTTTCGGAGGTGTTCAGTGGAATAAAGCACAACATCATACTGGGAAGATTTGGCATTTTAGTGAGGAAGAGAAAAGACACCTCACCCAAGCATCACTTGCATTCACGCTCGCCCTCGGCTTCATGTGGGTCGGTGGAATTCGTACCATATCTGATATGGGCATGACCAGCTGGATTGTCGCTCTATTACTTGCAATGCCAGTGATGTTTGTCGCCGTAGGTCCCGCATTTTTACTCCATGAAATCGGTCACAAAATTATTGCAAAGAAAAACGGTTGTTGGGCCGAATTCCGAGCTGACCCGAGCGGACTTAAATTCGGAATTTTGCTCTCCTTTTTTCTCGGATTCCTGTTTATGGCCCCCGGAGCAGTGATGGTGGCCGGACTGGTAACAAGAAGACAGAACGGCCATATTGCCGTCGCAGGCCCGCTTGTGAATTTCGGTTTATTCCTCATTGGTATACCCCTTTGGGCCCTCCTTTTGGGTCTTTCAAACGCTTACGAAACCATACCTTCAGAAAACTCGGCCTACCTCGAAGGAGGAACCTTGGTTTGGCAAGCCATGCTTATCGATGCGGCACAATTTTGGCTCACTGCAAATTTAATTTTGGGGCTTTTCAACATGCTGCCTTTTGGTCCTCTCGACGGACTTAAAGTCAAAGATTGGAACGAATCTGCTTATTTTATCGTCCTGTCGATGTTTCTTATTCCGCTTCTTTTATGGTGGTTTATTGGCCTATGGAGTCCAGCAAAATTGCTCGAAACCCTCGCCACGATGATGTAATTTGTCGATCAAAAAGAATCTTCCTAAAAGATATTTGAACCAGCATCTTTGTCTTTGTTTTCCACAATAGAAGAATTCGTCGACACCACTTGCTCAGTGTTGACTTGATGTGACGACATCTTCGCTTTCATTTTCCTCATCTTCAGCACCCACTTCTTCGTCTTGAGGGGCATCATCTTCAGCAGAATCCTATTCTTCGTCTTCTTTAGAATCCAAATCAACATCTTGAAAATCCATTTCGACAACTTCTGCAATATCTTCGTCTACTTCTTCGACCACAACAACATCTTCTTCAGTTGGTGATAAGCCAGCAATCATCAGCTGGAATACAACGCCGAGGGTGCCAAAAACCGCACCGACAAACAACACCTTACCATCGTTTAGGCGTTGACCACCGGGGTCGGTTGCATCTTTTATGGCACCCGTTTCAGGAGGAATAAGGTCTGAGCCGGAAAGATTGGTAAGAATCTCCAAACAAGCCCAAGCAGCAATCAACAACATGACAATTGAAACGATGTTGATGGTTGAACGATTCTTGATGACTTTATCAACAAAAGGTGGAAGATTAGCATCCATTGATTAAAATCAAAAGGATTCTAATTAAAAATATTCCTTGGATAAACCCACTCATAATAGGGTTCTTATTCGATGTAAGCATTGAGGATGGGTGATTCATCGAGATGGAAAAACGAAAAAGTCGCCCACCAGACAATCATATCAAGACTGTTGACCAGGTTAGAAGTTCCACTCTGGGATTCGCCATAATTTTTGTCGGTTGTATCCATCCAAGCCTCCATTTCTTCAAGGGTGTCGCATGTTTGGTGGTAGCACCAATAACCGTCGACTAACCCGCCGAATCCCATGGTTACTGTACCAAGATTTCTTTGGAAACTATCGTGGTCAGAACGGGCAGTGGTGTCTTCGTACACGATAATCTCCGGACGATCTTTGGCAAGCCAATCATCCACTTTCCACGTCGAAACATCGAATCCCGTACCTAAGAGCGTCGATTGTTGTTCTTCTACCCCGATAGCATCGGCTCCAATCCATAATGCGAGACCGACCATCTCGGGTTGATTGAATTGGTCATGGTCGAGCGAAGGACCGATGTAGACCCTCATTGGCCAAACCTCCTCATCTTTTGGATAACCGTCCGGGTCGACGGTAGGTTGTGGGTCATTGTGTGGTGCCCCTCCACCGCCTGGCCAATTGACGCCAGCCATGTCGAGATTTACATAATTTGAAATGGTTACATCGGGATTGTCCTCAAGAACGTAATAATCAGTCCAGTAGTCGCTTCCTCGCTTTCCTCCTTCTTCACCCGACCAGAAACAAAACACCATTGTTCGGCGAGTGTCGTAGGAAGACATCGCTTCGGCAACGGTGAGGACCATACTTGTTCCAGCAGTATTGTCATAGGCACCAACTCGAGTTCCGTATGTTCGAGTTCCAGTAACGTGGGGGTCATCGAGTACGAGATTTGCAGGCGGAGCAATGTCGAAGTGGGCCCCGAACACCATCCATTCATTTGGATACACATCACCATAGCGGAAACCACAGATGTTGTACCCTTCTGCATTTTGGTTGCCAAAGAAATCTGTAAATGCGTATCGTTGAGTATCAACTTCAAGGCCAAACGATTCAAGTTGCCCAATGATGTATTGTGCAGCATCTTCGTAGGCTACATTACCTTGACCGGCCCATCTATCATAATAGCCAGCAACACCGTCAATCAAGTCAAGAGAGGGACTTGGGTCGGTGATGTGATGAAGAAAATTGTATGTTGTGCGACCATTGACAACACCCGTGGAATGCCGTCCACCTTCAGCCTCACTGTAAGCAGGGGCAACATCACGACGAACACCAAGAAGAGCAACCGTCACTCCATCGGTATTGGTTGAAGTCATATTGAATCGTTGTTTTCCTGCGGTGGTTAACACAAGACTACCCGATGAAGGGTCAAGATAGTCGCCAGCCACATACCATGTTTTCCATGACTCATTTGCCTCGCGAAGCGGCCAAGTGTCACGCCCGTATTTTCCAAGCAAAATGACAGCAGTATCGGCCCTTGGCGGAGCCAAGACTTGGAGTTGTACAGACTCCCCCGCCTTCAAATCCACAACAGTAGAATTGTATACAAATCCTGTATCTAAATCCTTCATCAAATACGGAACAAAGGCGGAAACGTCATTTTTCGCTTGGATAGTTAAGCCCTGAAAAACACCACCAACAAGTATTTTTGGCGTGATATCAACATCTTTGAGTCGAATCATATTTTCGTCGCCATTTTCCCCAAAACACCCAGAAAATCCTGCTGCGATGAACAAGACGAAGAGCAAAAACGCTTGCGTTTTCTTTTCGCCCATGCAACTCCCACGCTCTTCTCTTTCTCAAAGACTACGCTTTGAAGAAAAAAGACAAGAGATTCAAATAGGTAGTAAATCTATGAATGACTGATGGTGTTAAACCCTAAAAAGAAGAAACGGCCAGCAAGAAAAGACATTCTATGGGCGCGATTCCAAATCGAGGTTATTGATGATGAACGATGTCCACTCATTGAGGGTTGAGATTGGAAACAAACATCACTATATGAATGAAAGTAGAAATCGAATGATATGAAGGTTCTATGCATTTTTGTTTCAATTGTACTTTTTCTTCCTACAGCGACCGCATTTGCAAATGAACCAGAAGATACTATCATTACAGTGGATAGTACAAACTTGAGATTCAGCCCGTCTTCAGTTACCATTGAAGAAGGACAAACCGTCCGATTTTTTTGGAGTGGCCAAGCCCTTCCCCATAATGCAGTTGAACGAAACGGAGTTTTTGATTCAGGAGATCCACAACGAAATGTGAACTATTCATTTACTTTTGAACGGGGCATGAATGGCACATACGAATTCGTTTGTGAACCCCACGAATCTTTTGGGATGATCGGTAGCATTACTGTAACTCCCTTACCCCCCGAGCAGCCTGCAGAAGAAAACGATACCAACACGACAACCTCCATTGGTGAGAACACACCATTTGTTAATTCGCCAATGACCATTCTAGCCATCTTTGCAGCAGCAGTAGTACTACGAAGAGATTCAAAGCTCGTTAAGAATGGGGTCTTGGTCGAGCGAAAGGAAGACCATTGTTGACCACCACGCTACAACATCAAAACTCTCAACGAGGTTTTGTTCGCCCGTTTTATTATCGGTTTCCATGTACGACTCCATTTGTGAAAGCCGATCACAATTTCTGTGATAACAAGGGTATCCATCAACAACACCATTCCAACCCATGGTAATGGTGTTGAGATTGGCTTGGAAAGGTTCGTGGTCAGACCTTGCCGTCGGCGACTCGTAAATGGCGACAGTATCTTCATACTGATTCGACCACATAGCAGATTCACCATCTGCTGACCATGCAGCCCAACCCTTGGCGATTTGGGTTTCAAGTCCGAGTTGGCCAGCGCCAATCCATTCTGCTAATTCATACATCGATGCTTGGTCGATGATGTTCGGGTCGACTTCAGGACCAATATAACACGAAAGAACCCAATCTCCCGGCCAGTTAATTCCCATCATATCGAGGTTAACATAATTCGTAACTTTGATTTCCTCGCGTTCTGCTATGTCTTGGGTCCAAGAGGATGAGCCCCACAAACCCTCTTCTTCACTTGACCATAGGCAGAACACCATTGTTCGTCGAGTATTGATTTTTGATAGGGATTCAGCAGTCTCAAGAATCATCGAGGTTCCTGCAGTATTATCGTAAGCCCCCGTTCTTGTTCCATACCCAGGAATATCTGGGCCCGGCGTATATACAACAGGGGGGGCAATGTCGAAGTGAGCACCAAAAACTAACCATTCGTTTGGATAAACCGACCCGGTTTTGTATCCACACACATTAACTGCCCAAGCCGTGCCTGCCTGGAAACGATGCACTTCGACATCGAGACCGTAACCCTCCATCACGCCAGAAAAAAAGGCGACGGCGTCTTCATAGGCGGGATTTCCATTTCCAATCCACCTATCAAGGTACCCAACTGCACCGTCATACGGGTCTGTAAGGTCAGTGGTTTCATCGGTGATCATAGCAATCCACTCATAGACCTCTCGACCATCGACCCACCCCTCACTATGGGCTTGACCCTGCTCGACCGAAAGTGTGGAGTCAATCGGTCGGATGAGGTCAACCTCAACATAAGCAACCCGCGTTGAAGAACTCATATTTCCAAATCCAAGATAAGGATGTAGCCCCCCTTCTCGATTGATTGTTGGCTGAACCCACCCCATTTCTGAAGTCCCGACCCCGCCAGTTCGGACATACCACGTCGACCAAGACTCATTGGCATGACGAAGAGGAAACTGCATTTGGTCGGGCCCAGCAATCATAATAGAAGCCACATTGAGTCTGGCGCTGGGAAGAATTTCCAATTCGACCACTTCATTTTTCTCAAGTGATATAATCGTTCCATTTTGAATAAATTGAGTCGATGTATCCAACATAAAATGTGGGATATATACATTCATTGGTTCGAGTGCCTCGAAAGAAACACGATTCCACACACCTGCCTGCCACTGATTCGGTGTAATTTCGAGATTCGAAATATTTGGAAGTACATCACTCTCGTCTTCACCGAAGCAACCTGATAGCGAGGCAAACATGAACATGATACAGAGCATGAGAACCATCGAACCGTTTCGTTGCATATCTGTGCCACAGCCCCCCCTTTGTTCAACTTACCTCTTTTTTTCGTCATAACCCAAGACGAATTACGGAAGTTATTTTCTTGAAATGGTAAGGATTAAAGACACCCTCAAAGACATCTCGCACATGGCAACCGTTCGGTTGGACCAAAAGAAGCGGGCCCTTGTGCGAAGCATCCCACTTTCTTTTACTCGAGCCCTCGCCCAGTATTTTGGGGGGGGTGAAAAAAATGTTGCACTTGCACGTGAACAGCACTCAGCATATGTTCAAGCACTAAAAGATGCAGGGATTCACATCAAAGTGATTGATGAGGATGAGAACCATCCCGACTGCGTGTTTGTAGAAGACCAAGCAGTCGTTATCGATGGACACATCCTCCTTCCCGTTCCAGGGCACCCCTCAAGAGTGAGGGAACAACCTCCCATTTCGAAATACCTTCGTGAACAACTACGTAAATTGAAGATCCGAACATGCAAAATGGGTGGGGAGGGAAGAATGGACGGGGGCGACATTTTGCGTCTCGGCGACCTCTTCTTCGTTGGCCGCTCAACGAGAACAAACGAACGAGGTATTTTCGTTCTCAAAGAATTACTCGATTGGCTTGGTTATGAACTCCGCATCATCAACATTCCACAAAACGCCCTCCACTTGACCAGTATTTCATCAACACCAACTGATTCCATAATTCTCACAGCAGAGGGCTTTCTCAAACCTGAAGATTTTGGGATTCTTCCAGAAGGATGCAGGGTTGTTCTGATGCCAGAGGAAGAAGTCTACGGCTGCAATACGATTGGTCTCCCCGGCAACAAAGTATTGATTGCAAAGGATTACCCAACCGTAGCACAATTTCTTCGCTCCGAAGGCCTTGAAGTCATCGAGCTTGATTTTAGTGAAATTCGCAAAGCGGACGGCTCGTTGACTTGCTGCTCCATCTTTTACTGAAACTCACTCATTGAGATGTTGAGCCACAATTTCAATGCATCATGTAATGCAGGATGGTCCATCCCTCTCCAAATATTTCCATCAAAAGCACCCGACATTTGACTATCTGCAAGAACAAATTCCGTGGGTGAGGCGATGAATTCAATCGTCTTTGTGTGGTCTTTGTATATGCCAATTTCAAACCCAATCCAAGGAGGTTCATGACTGGTAAGGGAGACAAATTTCGTCGAAGCGATGAAACTCATGAGGTCGGCAAGAGAATAAAACGAACACAACATACACAAGGTTTGTTCGAGTAATTCATCTTCGGTAGTAAGGGAAGGTTTTGGACCTAATTCTTGTTTTTTGACCATGGTTAGTAGGGGTTGGTCGGTCATGAAAAGAGGTGACGCAGAAGAATGATGAACTTTGAGTCTATATTCAAAAGAAACTCAGTCTTATATAATCCATCAAAATGGAGAAAATATGCACCATTACAACGACGAAGCAAAGTGCCCAGTAATGCACGGCGGTATGACCGCATCCCAACCAGAAAAAAGAACCAATCAAGCATGGTGGCCTAACCAACTTAACTTGACTATTCTCCATCAACACGATGGAAAATCCAACCCCCTAGGCCTTGACTTTGATTACGCAGCAGCATTCAACTCCTTGGATTATGCTGCACTCAAGGCCGACCTCCATGCACTCATGACCGATAGCCAAGATTGGTGGCCAGCAGACTATGGCCATTATGGACCATTCTTCATTCGAATGACATGGCACGCTGCAGGAACTTACAGAATTGGTGATGGCAGAGGCGGTGCTGGAACTGGCGCTCAACGATTTGCTCCACTCAACAGTTGGCCGGATAACGGTAATCTCGACAAGGCACGACGATTACTTTGGCCAATCAAGCAAAAGTACGGTAACAAAATCAGCTGGGCAGACCTCCTCGTCCTTACCGGAATTGTTGCCATCGAATCCATGGGGGGACCAGTTTTCGGTTTCGGCGGTGGCCGACCAGATATTTGGCATCCCGAGGAAGACACCTATTGGGGAAGCGAAGACGAATGGCTCGGTGATAACCGATATGGTGATACACGCCAAGACCTCGAAAATCCACTCGCCGCAGTACAAATGGGACTGATCTACGTCAACCCAGAAGGACCAAATGGCAACCCAGACCCACTTCTCAGTGCTCAAGATATTCGCGAAACCTTTGCTCGAATGGCGATGAACGATGAAGAAACCGTAGCACTCACAGCTGGCGGACACACCTTTGGAAAGGCCCACGGTGCTGGAGATGCAGGACTCGTTGGTGCTGAACCAGAAGGAGCCTCTATCGAAGAACAAGGCTTTGGATGGAAGAACGCCCATGGCTCAGGAAAGGGTCGCGACGCCATCACAAGCGGCATTGAAGGTGCTTGGACCGCAAACCCGACGCAGTGGGACAACGGTTACTTTGACCTCCTTTTCAAGTATGAAGATTCCTGGACCCTCGTCAAGAGCCCAGCGGGTGCTAATCAATGGACTCCAGCGAATCCCGATGAAGAAGATATGGCGCCAGATGCAGAAGATGCATCCCTCAAAGTTCCAACTATGATGACCACTGCTGACATGGCTATGATTCGAGACCCAGCGTACCGAGCGATTTCAAAACACTTCCACGAGAACCCAGATGCATTTGGCGATGCATTTGCACGTGCTTGGTTCAAACTCCTCCACCGAGACATGGGACCCAAGTCAAGATACCTCGGACCTGATGTCCCAGCAGAAGACCTCATTTGGCAAGACCCAGTTCCGGCAGGATCAACATCCTACGATGTCACCGCTTTGAAGAACGCAATCAAAGGTAGCGGACTTTCGATTCCAGAAATGGTCGAAACCGCATGGGCGAGTGCATCCACATTCCGTGCTTCAGACAACCGAGGTGGTGCAAATGGTGCACGAATTCGACTTTCACCACAAAAAGACTGGGAAGGTAACAAACCAGCACAACTTGCAAAGGTACTCTCAACCCTTGAACCACTTGCAGCAGCCCATGGTGCAAGTGTAGCAGACACCATTGTTCTCGCAGGAAATGTAGCCATCGAAATGGCATCTGGTGTAGAAGTTCCATTCACTCCTGGTCGAGGAGATGCAAGTGCAGACCAAACCGATACCGACTCCTTTGCAGTGCTTGAGCCGCTTGCATGTGGATTTCGAAACTTCCTCAAGAAGAATTACGCAGTGAGCCCAGAAGAAATGATGCTCGATAAGGCACAACTCCTACGACTTTCAGCACCGGAAATGACCGCCCTCGTTGGTGGAATGCGAGCGCTTGGCGTAAGTTCTGATGCCCGTGGGATTTGGTCCGAAGACACAAAGCTTGACAACTCCTTCTTCACAACCCTGCTTGACATGAATGTAGCATGGACCGCCACAGGTAGCAATTCCTATGTAGCGCGAAACCGTTCAACTGGTGCCGATGTACGAACCGCATCAAGATATGACCTCGTGTTTGGAAGCAACTCGCAACTCCGAGCCATTGCTGAAGTGTACGCACAAGATGACAACAAAGACAAGTTCGTTAGTGATTTCATCACTGCATGGAACAAGGTCATGAACGCAGACCGCTTTGATGTCGCTTGAAAATGATTTCGAAAACCATTCATGGGGGTAAAGCCCGAACATACGCTACGATTGCGTTTGCATGACCATGTCCCATGCCAAAGGATTTGAGCCAATTCACTTGTTCCATGTGCTTAAGGTCAGCAACGCTTGTTAGTTGGTCAAACCAAAATTGCATCGGCTGACCATACTTTCGTTCGATTGAAGGGAAGTACGATGCAGGACCAACCACTTTTTCGGTCATGTTCATCCACTCTTCGTTGCTGCCTTCAAAATCGTGTTTTGGAATAGTCATTTTTTCTTTGAAGATTTTTCTTCCACGAACGGTGGCCATGCCGGTGCTTTTGCACCCTCTTTGCCTTCGATGTGATTGATGAATGTGCGACGAGTTGGGTATGCGAAATCAATATCTTCACAATTTCCAATTTCAGTGAGTACATTTTCCCAAATACGTTCCTCGGATTGTCTTTTATCCGTTAATTCGACCAGATAACGAAGTGAAAAATTCACACCGCTCGGAGTTACGCTGGTAAACACTTCGGGTCGAAAAGAGCCCAATCGAAGTTTGTATTCGCGAAACACTTTCCTCATCTGACTCTTCGCTTTTGATTCCATATCTTGCGATTCAATAGCAACAATGTCAAGAAGAATTTCCTTTGCTTTCTTCCAATTAGACTCAAATGTGACTTCTACGCCGAGTTCATTCCAAAGTAATCCAAGCCCCTTACTTGAGTTAAACATAGGCTCCTCCATGAACACCTTGTTTGGTATATGGGCCAACCGCCCGGTCGGCATCGAAGCCCCGTCTAACCCATCGACTTCGGCGATGACCGTTGAAAAAAGACGAATATCGGCAACATCCCCAGCAATTGTACCGACACGAATACGGTCACCGACAACAAACGGTCGTCGAATAACCACATAAGCCCAACCAGCAATGCTTGCAATGGGTTGATTGAGGACGACCACCAACCCAGCAATGAAGAAACCAAAGAAGGTGACAAAATCACCGACGCCAGTGTACCAAACTCGACCGACAAGGATGAAGGATAAGAAAACAAATACATACCAACTCAATTTTCTCCATGTGTAAATATTGAATTCGTTTTGGGTACGACTTTCAACACCACGCAAGACAAGAGCTCGGAAAAAATACAGAATCGAAACACTCACAACCGATACGATGACCTTACTTTCTGTCTCTGGCGAAAGCATGAGAAAGTCGGGAATCAATTGGTCGTAATTCACCATTGAATCAACGTGTTCGATTCCGAGTATTTTTTATTTCACTTTCTGCGAAAGCAATTGCATCGGTTTTTTCAACAGAACATTACCACGGGAGTATTTGACCTGTGTACTCAACGAGCCGACCCAAATCTTCTAAGGCGATGTTTTTGATTTGTTCAAGCAGGTCAGCAACACCGTCTTGAACACCGACTGGTGCATTTGGCCAGCCTATGTCGGTTTCCACCCATCCTGTGTGGATGAGCAACAAGGATTTCCCACTCATGCTATCGTCAATGCTGGCCATGAGGCTCGTCACCATCGCAACACATCAAGTGCAACATCCCTTCTACATCATCAAATGTCATCCATCTACCATCTGAGACTTCAGCGTTGTTGATGAGCAAATCAATGGGTGAATCAAGGGAAGAAAAATCGAATTGACTTTAGGTTGATGCCGTACATCTGCAGTGAAAAAATGCTTTGGACCAAGTGATGTTAGTGCTTCAGAGGATGAGCGGCAGGCCGCAAATACACCCCACCCACCACAGAGAAGTTGACGCACAAATTCAAGTCCGATTCCACGATTTGCACCCGTCACGACGGCTGTAGGCATAGTTTGCCAAAAGTCCGACGCATAAAACTAGTTTGGACACACCTCTGGAAATACTGAGACATGATCATCCCATTATGCAATCACGGCCTACAGACGAATGAAGAGGCGGTCCTTCTTTTACTCAACCAGTTTCAAGGTACTTCTCTAAAAATAACCTGCTGGGTTCATAGGGGAGATGTTTGACGGGCAACTGGATCGGTTGGTCCGTGGACCACGGTCCCGGGGTGTTCGTCTCTGAGGCAAAAAGATGGTGCAATTTTCTCAATTAGGCTTAGATGAACGAATCATTCAAGCAACCAAAAGTGAGGGCTATGTTGAGCCTACACCCATTCAAGCCGCTATCATACCTGCTTTGTTGGAGGGCCGTGATGTCATGGGAGTTGCTCAAACAGGCACAGGGAAAACGGCAGCCTATGTCTTACCCCTTTTGCACCTTCTCTCGTCTCACCCCCCTTCTCCTCGTCGCCCAATTCGTGCTTTGATTCTCACCCCAACCCGAGAATTAGCTTCTCAAATCGGAGAACGTGTTCGAGCGTATGGACAGAATGTACAACTTTACTCGACAGTCATGTATGGGGGCGTTAGTCAAGTGAATCAAGTGAGGGCACTAAACAAAGGCATCGACATTCTCTGTGCAACCCCCGGTCGCCTTCTTGATTTGTTTGAACAAGGACACATTGATTTGAGTCAAGTAGCCTATTTTGTCTTGGATGAAGCCGACAGAATGCTCGACATGGGATTTAGCAAAGACATTGAGAGAATCCTTTCCATTATGCCCCCCAAAAGACAAAACCTCATGTTGAGTGCAACAATGCCAAAATCAATTCAAAAATTAGCAACGGCAATGCTCATTGAACCTCTACATGTTGAAATAAATCCAGAGATTATTACTGGAGAGAACATCGAACAATATGTGGCATTTGTTCAAAAACAAGACAAGCAACAACTTCTCATTGAAATTTTAGAAGGGCAAATGGTTTCATGTGGTATTGTTTTTACACGAACAAAACACGGGGCAAATAAACTTGCTAAGCAATTGAATAAACACGGAATCCCGACAGATTCGATACATGGTGACAAGAGTCAAGCGGCTCGAAGCAAAGCCCTGCAAGCCTTTCGCGATGGAGAAGTCTTCATCTTGGTAGCAACAGATGTTGCAAGCCGAGGAATTGATGTCGACGATATTACTCACGTATTCAACTATGATCTACCCAATGAACCCGAAGTATATGTCCACCGCATCGGCCGTACCGGGCGGGCGGGAAAAGATGGACTTGCTTACTCGTTTTGCGATGAAACCGAATCTGGATATTTGGTAAGCATTCAAGACATGCTCGGTGAAGATATTGAGGTCCTCGAAGAACAACCCTATCATTTTCCAAAAGCTGTGCCAAAACCCGGACAAAAACCCGGACGTGTGCAATTTGGACAAAAATCTCCCTACGGTCAAAATGCGAATCGTGGGAAGTTTGGTGGGAAGCCCCAAAGAGGCCAAAATCAACCGCGGAACAATCAGAGGAGAAATTCACAACCAAATCGCGATTCAAATACTTCCCGGAATGAACGCAACAATCGACAAAACAATCGCCCAAACAATCGACGAAAACAGAGCGGGGGCCTTCCCCCAAAGCCATCAAACTCTTCATCAAGGAGAGGTGGTCAGCAACATCGAAGGAACAAAAACACCTCGAAATAGAAGTTCTGTATTGTATTGGAAGTTCGAAGAATCAACAACACTGAGCATTGAATTTCCCAACTGAGAGACAAAAAAAAGAATCAAAGGGCACCCTGTGATTTTGATTCGAGTCCATTGATCATCGTTCACCCGTTTGAACCTTCCAAAGGGTCGCATAATGTCCACCGAGATGGACCAAATCATCATGTGTACCATCTTCAACAACAATCCCCTGGTCGAGAACGATGATGCGGTCGGCGTGACGTATTGTAGAGAGCCGATGGGCGATAATCACTGTTGTTCGCCCCGTCGAAATCGTAGCAAGCGAACGTTGGAGGGCCGCTTCGGTTTCATTATCGACAGCAGAGGTGGCTTCATCGAGAATGAGCAGTGGTGCATCTTTGAGCACCGCTCTCGCAATAGCAATACGTTGACGTTGTCCTCCACTCAATCGATGACCACCCTCACCGACAAAGGTCTGCCAGCCCTGTGGTAAGCCTTCGATGAATTCAATGGCTTCTGCAACACCAGCAGCGTGTTGAATTTCTTCAAACGAAGCATCAAGTTTCCCATATCGAATATTTTCTTCAATAGTTGCTGGAAATAATGTGACATGTTGTTCGACAAGGGCGATGTTTTGTCGCAAAGACTGAAGGGACCAATTTGAAAGAGATTGATCACACCACAAAATTGAGCCTTGGTTTGGTTGGGCAAACCTGAGAATAAGACGAACGAGCGTAGTCTTTCCAGCTCCCGTAATACCAACAACGCCAAGTGTTTTTCCTGCCTCAACTGTCAAATCAAGACCTGCAAATAACGGGTCTCTGCCTGGATATTGGAAGCCAACGGATTGGAACAGGATGTCACCTTCTTTTGCAACATCTCTTTGCGGAGCAAAATCTCCTTCTTCGAGGGCAATCGGGGCTGCAAGAAGGTTAAGGATTCTTGAAGAAGATGCCATCGCACGTTGATAGAGGTCAAATGTTTCACCGAGTCGCGTGAGCGGCCAAAGCAACCGCTGAGTCATAAAGACCAAAACCGAGTATTCTCCTACTTCCATTCGGTTTTGCAGTGTGAGCCAACCACCAAGGAGAAGGGTTGCAGTAAACCCAACGAGGATAAGCATCCGAATAAGGGGAGTAAATGCAGCCGAGAAACGTATGGCATCTTTGTTTGCACTTCGATATTCCTCGCTCTTTTCCCGCACCCTTTCTTGTTCATATTGTTCGGCGGTGAAGGCTTGAATGGTAGTCATACCAGAGAGGTCATTTTCAAGCAGAGCATTGAGGGAGCCAGCAGCATCTCTTACTTTCTTGTAGCGTGGCTCGAGATTCTTTTGGTATCGAAACGAACCAAGGAGAATAAATGGAATAGGGACAATTGCAAAAATTGCAACTTGCCATGAGAGTGTAAAGAACACAGCACCAACAACAATGACCGTGGTCGTTACCTGAATCAAATCATTCGCACCCTTGTCGAGAAACCGTTCGAGTTGATTGATGTCGTCGTTGAGAATGGCCAGCAAATTTCCTTTTTCTTGATCATCAAACCACGATAACGATTGCCGTTGCACATGAGAAAACACATCATTTCGTAAGTCGTGTTGAACGGTCTGTGCCAAATTTCTCCATAAGAGTCCGAAGATGTACTCAAAGATGGATTCCAAACTCCAAATAATGAAGGTCAGCACACCAAGGATAAGCAACTGAGTCCAGGGGTCGGTCCATCCAAAGGACGCCATAAACGAGTCTTCTTTCTTGACCACCACATCAACAGCAACGCCAATCAGAAGAGGAGGGGCAAGGTCCCAAAATTTGTTCATCACAGAACAAAATGTAGCCAAGCGAATTGTGGAACGGTGAGGCCGCATGTACGTGAGGAGTCTGCGCAAAGACCCATCGCTTGACATATCCACCCCTCTGGCTTATTGTATGAGAACATGTTCTTTTGATGTGAAAGAGCAATGTGAAGGAAATTCTATACTAATGTGGTGTAGAAATTACACCATGATAATGACAACCCCTCACTCAGTGCTCACCATCGTCGGTATGATTCCTGGTGCGTTGGCACTGATTCCCGAGATTGAGGACAAATTGATTCGAAAAGCAAAGAATATTTGTTCACCTTCCGAACTGATTCCTTTTTTTTGATGTTTCTAGCCATTTCGCTTGGCGAACCTGCCTTTATCGTCCTTGATGGATTGAACTCATTTGCAGCTTTTACCGCGATTTTCTTTCCCCGTTGCGAAGTTGCTGAACATTTAATTGAAGACACGATGTTGATTTGATTTCATCATCATCCTCATGAGGTGATACCCTTTGAGCGGGTCAATGCGAACTGCAGTAGCCACATTCGGCTTTGGTCGTCCAGACCATTTTTCGAGAATGCTCGCATCACTTGGAGCCTGTCCCGAAATTCAAAGCAAGAGCGTTGATGTTTTCCATTTTTTAGATGGTGGGGAAGGAAGTCAGCAAGATGAACTGACCAAAGTCATTGTTGACAGTGGTCTTCCCTTTGTCAAGATCGTTGCGAGGAGCGAGAACTTTGGTGTCGGTCGCCAACTTATTTCTGCGAGAAGAGAAATTTTTGATGAACACGGTTACGATCGAATGATTCTCGTTGAAGATGACATCGAATTAAATCTTACATTTTTGACGACTTTACTCCGTCTTGCGGATTGGGCAAGTCAATACAACGATATCGGAACAGTCCAAGTTTGGAATGTGGAAAATGGCTCGAAAGAAGAATTTCAACAACATCTTGATGAAATTGAACTCACCAATCGTCACTTCGTTTCGTATTGTATGTTCAAATCAACCTGGGACGCAATCAAAGAAACATTGTACAAATACGAACAAAGTTATCTACTCAAAAAACCATACCGAAACAGGCCCCATTATCGAATTCGAGCATTCATGCGAAGGCGTTTGAAACAAGGTCGGAAAACGCCCCCTTCACCTCGGCTGGACCCACCCGTTGAAGCGATTCACAACCCCTTTCCAACCGTTTCATGGCGATGGGCGCCAACAAGTCAAGACGCTATCACTTCTCTTGCGATGTATCTGGCGGGCCTACATCGTGTGACTACGCGGGTGCCCCACGCATTTTATTTTGGAGTAACAGGGGTTCATTGCACTCCAGAATTGTATGAACAAATGGGTTTCAATGACCAAGGGTACTGGCAATGGCAAGCAGATGATGTGCCAACCACGTTTACGATTCGATATCAAGACGGACTCGGTGCATGGCTCAAATCATCCTATCGATGAATGAAATTGGAAACCCAACGTCTGGATTCAACTTGTTCTGCAAGACATCATCGCAATCCCTATGTCATGGCCACAATACCGACGGGTTGAGTGCGATGAATCTTGAAAACACTTCGATAGCGGATTGGATGGCATCTCCCTCACCAGGTGCTCGTCATATTCTTCTCATCGACCCAGACAAGCAAGAGCCTGAAATCGCAGCACAGCGAGCCATGGTCGCCGTCGACCTCGGAAGTTCGATGATTTTTGTTGGCGGTTCAACCGATACACCCTTCGAGAAAGTGGAGGCTACCTGTGCAGCAATTCAAGAGTCGTTTGAACTACGTATTTTCGCAGAAAGCCAAAAGCCAGACGGCGATGAACAAAAATGGAATGTGCCCGTTGTGTTGTTTCCAAGTGGTGCTAATGCCCTTGCCAAATCAGCAGACGGCATAACATTCATGATGCTCATGAATTCGAGTGATTCGCGATTTCTCATCGGTGAACAAGCCAAAGGTGCCCCATTGATTCGTGCATTTGACATCGAACCAATTTCGATGGGATACATCGTTTGTGCCCCCGGAGGAAAAGTGGGTGAGGTTGGTCGGGCACACCTCGTTCATGAGGGCGAAGAGCAACGTATCATTGAATACGCGACCGCTGCAGAAATGTATGGTTTTACAACCTTCTATCTTGAAGCGGGCAGTGGGTCAAGCAAACCTGTTTCACAAAGCCTCATCCGTGCAGCAAGAGAGTCCAGTAACCTTGTCATCATTGTCGGAGGCGGCATTCGAACCCAAGCGGATGCAATCAATGCAATCGAAGCAGGTGCGAATTTTATTGTAACTGGAACACTTGGCGAAGAAACAAGTTCGGTTGATGAACTTCAGGCGGCATTATCTCCGATTCTTTCGGTTTGCCAGTGATCAATCTTCTTCGAAAAGCGCCGGTTCGCCGGTTCCACCAGGCGACGGAATAGCATCAGTATTGACTTCTTTCCCTTTCTTGAGGTCCTTTTCGTCCTTCTCAAGTTCAATGGTGTCACCACCTGCGAGTTTTGTCATATCATCGGTTTTTGGTGCCTTGATCGTTCGTTCTTTATCGGGTGTTTCAGCGTACATATTTCGCTTCAACTCACGGCTTTCATGACCGCGAACGAGGGTGAGCGAATCTGCAAAGGCTCGTCCAACAACTTCTCTGGTCCGTTCTCCACGCTTCGCTGATTCGAGTTCGTTGGCAATGACCATGCGTTGGTCTTCAAGTTCGCGTAGTTCTGCGGTTCGGTCTTGGAGTGCAGATTCTAAGTCGGTTAGTGTGAGTGTCATCTGTTGGAGGCGTTCATCCCGTTCAAACACATCGTTGTGCAATCGACGTTCTCGCCTTCGTAATGATTCATATTCTCGATTTCGCTCCAACAACCTACGCTTTAGTTCTTCGATTTGCTCCACCAAATAATCGTGTTCTGCAGATACTGAACGAGGCCCCTGCATGACCCGTTCCAATTGCTCTTCAAGTTCGGCAAGACGTCTATCACGTGCGTCGAGAAGTCCTCTCATTCGGTCGGCGATATCTCTTAGACGCTGGCGCTCCTCTTCCAATGCTTCATTTGCTGCACGTTCTGCATCAAGTTCTCTCCCCTTTTCATCGAGTTGGGATTTCATGGCCCGAACATCATCGGCTGTAACTGAAGTAAGTCCAGCATTTGCAGCTCGTTCGAGAGCCCCCACCATTTGCATCATTCGACCTTCCATTTCTCCGATAATCTCGTCTTGTTGTTGGGTCAATTCACGAAGGTCCGCCGCTTCTTTGGCAAGTGCTTCACGTTCCTCAAGTGTCATCGAAGATTGTTGAGCCTTCAACTCCTCCTGGGAATCATCCAACAATCGCTTGAGGTGAACGATTTGTGCATCAGCGTTTTGAAGTTGCTTTTCGATTTCCTGAAGGCGTATGAGTTCTGGTGCAACACTATCTCTTCGGTCAGCTAAGTCGAGTTCAACAACACGTAATCGCTGTTTTGCATCGACCAACTCCTCGTTTCGATGTGCAAGTTCATCCCATGCAACGAGGATTTCTTCGACCAATTGATCAACGGGATATCCCTTGAGCATTCCTTCGAGAGCAGCTCGTTCTTGGGAGGCCGACGCAAGGTCATGTCCGTTGTCATTCGGGGCTGCGCCGATTGTCATATACAGACTATCGATGCATCACCACTCTTGAACTTTCCCAATGTTCAAGCCGCGATATGCCGAAAAATCGGCCAAATTTCCAAAACCGATTCAGTTGATTGATGTGTACATATCGTCAGGCATGTCACCTGCGAGTTTGAGCGCACCGTTTGCAACGGAGTGAATTGGGTCTTCTACACAAGAGACCGACACATCACCGATGTCAGCAATTTCTCGAGCAATTCGGTCAGCGAGTCCAACAATAAGTGAGCCACCGCCAGAGAGAATGATGTTGTTTCGAAGCACTGGTTGGTACTCAGGGTCTGCTCCAGCAACGATTCGCTTAATGGCATTCGAAACCTTTGGGACAATGCTTTCACATGCTTCTTTAATGAGGTCGCCAATGTCGACTTTCTGACTCTTTCCTTCGACTGAAAGTGAGACGAGAACTTCTTTGACTTCTCCACCTACGTATGAGGATTGTTCCTTCCACTTTCGAACCATGTCCTTTGTGACTTGAGCACCAGTGTATTTCTTTTGGATGAGGGTTTGGAGTTGGAGGTCCAACCAGTCACCTGCTTCGGAGATGGTGACTTGGTCTTCGTCACTGGGGAAGGTTCCATACAAACGAGCAATATCGGTTGTTCCTGCTCCGATATCAACGACGATTGAACCCATGTGTTGGTCAATGCCATAGCCCGTTGCAAACGGCTCTGTGACGACCATGATTGCGTTGACTTGTCCTCGTAGGGTAGCAACGAGGTTTGACTTATCGGTGAATGAAACGTGGCTCGGTGAACAAATGACACCAAGAACTTCGTCGTAATCTTCGGGGTCAACCGATTCGATGAGGTGTGAAACGAAGGCCTTTGCTGCAGCAAGGTTTGCTTCATCATCTTGTGCTACACCCGCCGCCATTGGACGGTAGAGGTTACATGCAAGTTTGTTCTTGAGTGCTTCATCCCCAAACAAGACATCCTTGCCGAGGAAGTTTCGTGCTACAGGGTCTTTTGGTCGGCCGACAACAGTTTCAATCGTGAGGGTTTTACCTGCGCTTGATGATACTGTTGATTGATATGTTCCTAAGTCGATTCCTACGTATAGTCGTTCACCCATGCTTTTCACCTATGGTTGCTTATGTGTACGCGACAACCTCATTTATTTTCAAGTTTCACCTTGAAAAATAGGCTCAAAAATCACTCATCTTGTTGCAGTGCACTCTTTTGATGTTTTTTAGGGTCAAATCCTACTTGTTGTGTAAATGGGTCTAAAACCACTCCTTCATTTTCCTCGTTTTGAAGACGTTTTGAAAATTGGAAGGCGACGGCAAACCCTACAGCAATACCAAACAGACTCCACATCCAAATTCGTTGTGAAACACCTTGTTGGTCTCTTGCTGAATCATTCGGCTCTTCAAGAGGATTTTCCCAATACACGGAGAAATTTTGTGGGTGCAAATAATCGATGTATTGCGTATTTGCGAAAGGTGAATTGTTGTGCGTCTGAGCATAGATTCGCAAGTTAAAGGTCATGTCTTGCAAAGAATACGGAGGCAGGTCGTCAGGGTTGTTCCAATTGCAAATATATGATGCGGTGATATTGTTTGAGAAAAAACAGGCTGAAATAACGAAGTTTGGATTCTCAACTGAGTGGATGATCGCCCCCGTCTCATAGGAATCGTTTTCAAAATCCAATACATTCCACTGTAGCGAAATAGTCCCCCGCCACAGTTCGGTTAAATTTTCAACACCTTCAAAGAGAAGAAGAGGGGGTTGGTCTACAGGAATACACCCGAATCCATCAACCTCCCAGCCAAATGTCTCTTCAAATGGACAAGCATCATCTGGGTCGAGAAAACCATCGTCATCCGAGTCATCAATACAACCATCGAAGTTTTGGTCAAATCCTGTTGCATTTTCTTCTCTGCAGAGGTCAAAAAGATTCACAACACCATCGTTATCATCGTCATTCTGACTTTCACTGCACCCTTTTCCGTCGACAACCTCACCAAGTGTGGTTTCTGGACACGCATCATTGATGTCCTGAACACCATCATCATCGTTGTCTTCATGGGGTAAAACGCCCGATGCAACGATGGAAAAACCGATTCGATTACCATCGATACCCACGCCCAATTCATCATTTCCTGGTGCAACATAACGAGCAAGTATTTCCACATCGATATGGGTGATATTTTCGAGCATTGAGGCTGGAATGAATAGACCCTGCGTTGTTTCGTTTGTGGTTGGAAGCAGACTTTGATTCGAAAGGTTCACCACGGACGAATCGTAAAGAATTGGCATTCCACTCGAATCGACCATATCCCGTACGACGGTGGTTCCGTCTGATAAATGGGCTACGAGAAGCAAATCGTCAGATATTTCTGGCTCCGGCTTTGAAGGAAATGCAAGGCGAATCTGAACATCTTGGTGTTCAATTGGGATAAGGCGCGACGAGAATCGTTGCCCCGTTTCAAGGAAAGGACCGATTGCACCTGAGCCGTTCCAAGCGTATGACATTGGCTCATCAACATCCGCCATCCACTCGGTCGGGGTAGACGATTCAAGTTGGAAACTATCATGGAACCAGATGTTGTATGCTGGCGTCGCATTTCCTGTTTCAAGCTGGAGCCGAAGGTCTTGGAAATCGACCAGTGCACTCAAGTTGAGCACGCCCCATCCTTCGACTGGGTTGTGTAGCAATCCTGAACCCACACCCCCGTTTCGAAGGGCAACATCGTAAGGTGTTGTGGAGAGGGCAAGAGTGGCCCGCAGTAGTGTCCCCGAAGGTGTCAAACCGTCTGCAAGATATACGCCCGAACTTGCATTTGAGGGGATACTCACCCAAGGAGCCTGTAGGTCATCGACGAGAACAAAATTTGACCTGCCGATGGTGTTTGAAATCCAACCCTGTTCATACAATTGCTGGATGATCGCAGCGGTACCTGCTGCCGAAGGGGTGGACATACTCGTGCCAGTGGAAGGACGTAGGTCTGCGTTATTGGTCGTATCATCACCGTCCCCCTTGGCTGAAATGATGTTTGAACCGGGAGCGAGAACAAAGACCCCATCTCGCCCATCTTCAAGTGGTCCACGTGCAGAACCCGTCCACACCTCTTGGCTCGAAGACTTGACCGAGGCACCAATGGAGGCTACATTACGGCCATTGGCAGGCTCAAGTACATCCCCCCCGTTGTTTCCCGGAGCGATAAAGGCAAGGGACCAAGGAATTTGTCGTGCGTAAGCATCGAACATCGCTGTCCTTAACGTATATTCTGTCGTGTCATCACCCCACGAATCGGAGTGGATAATGGCTCCATGTTGGTTGGCTTCAAACAGTAAATCTTCAACATCTGGGATGACCCAACCTTCACTTGAAACAACATCTTGAAACACAATTTTACTGGCGTAAGCAAGCGAACTGCCGTTGCTTGGAGGACTCATATGTTGATTGTGAAAGACATCATAGCAAGAAAGCGTACCTGCCACATGCGTGCCGTGACGGTAATCGATATGGCCACTTGAATCGTAGCCATCTTTCGAGTTGTTGTACAACACGATCTTTCGGTGTGTTGGGGAGAACAAGCCTACAGCAGTGTTGTTCGAAAATTCTGAAGTTTCATTCGATTCAGCTGCCGAGCCGTACTGCCGAAAACAAGCGTGGTCGAAGTCGATACCACTATCGGCTAGGCCGATGATGACAGATTCTCCGTTTAATCCGAAATCCCACGCGGGTGTTTCTGTGGTGTGCCCGTGTTGGAGCAATGATGACGAAACATCATTTCTTCCTTCAGTTTCTAGGACTGGTTCAATCCAAAGGATGCCTGGAATTGAAAGGACATATTCTGGCGAAAACGATACTCGTTCGGACTGGATTTCAATGGACGTCGGATACGCGACGGTTTGGAAAGATACATGACCCGCTTCTTTTATGATGTGTTTGACGATACCTGTTTTGACTTCACTTGGTAGCCGAGGCTCAAACACCACTCGAAGAGTTGGTACTTCACCTTCATCCCAAAGGGCAAGGTCGCCCTTGAAATCAGCAAGAGGGGCGAGCAAAGGATTGTAACCCGCTTTTTCGATGACATCTTGTTGACCAAAAACAAGGAGTTCAGACTGTGTTACACTACGCAAAGCAGTGATATCAAACGAAGAAAGGGTCGACCATTCGTCGTAATTCCAAACTCCATTGTGGGCACGGATGATAAACTCCCCATGTTCAAGTGCAACCATCTCTTCAGTGCCTACATCAAGACCATGCCCAAGGGAAGCAATGAGCAGAAAACAAACGATGCCTACCTTCCCCATACACGTGGTGAAACGGTCCTTTGCTTCTAAATTGTGCTTTGATTGGCGTCATTGAAATCACCATTCAATTTAAAGACAAAAGCAAAGTCGCGGCAATCCATGAAGGCTTTTCGTGTACAAGGATTAGCACCATTCGGAAAAATGCGTCAGCAATTTACACTCGATGTCGTTGCTGAAAATGAAAACGATGCTAAAGACCGAGTGTATTCTACCCTCGGGTCTCGCCACCGAGCCCCACGACGAAAAATCGAACTCAACGATGTTTCAGAAATTGACCCACGAACAAGTTCTGAACCCCAAGTCCTCAACCACTTCCGTGAGCAAATCCTAGCACAAGGTGGCCCAATTCAAGTTGCTGAAGAAGAATAGTTCTACAAAAATACAGGGCCTTATAAGGTCAACTTAATCAAATTCGCTCATGCGAAAATTATCGTTTCTAGTCATACTAGCACTCATGACCGTTATACTACCACTTTCAGCAGTGGCAGATGAAACAAAAGACATACCAACCAACGCATCTGGAACAGGTGTTCACGATTCGCTTGTTGCAGCGTTGGCCCATGCAGGCCTCGTAGCACCGCTTTCTGGCGATGGCCCGTTCACAGTGTTTGCTCCGACCGATGATGCTTTCGCTGCAGCAGGTATTGACCTCAGCACCTATGATACAGACGAGGAAAATGCTACACTCGTTGACATTCTAACATACCACGTTGTGGTTGGCGAGACGCTTTCAGGTGCGATATCGGAAAACGTCATTGAAGTTACAGCCTACAACGGCGACACCCTCCGTCTGTACCTCGATAATGGTTCGGCGTTTGTCAACGATGCCACAATCGTTCAAGCCGATGTCTTGTCATCGAACGGCGTGATTCATGTCATCGATACCGTTCTCTTGCCCCCAGCCGATGAAGAACCAGAAGGCCCACCAGGTGAAATTTGTTACAATGTTGCAACACACACGATTGCCGTAGGTGCAGATGAAGGAACATGCGACGGGTACATGTACGTCGAAAATTACTCGATAGGGGAGGAAGAAATAACAGGCTGTTACAACACAGTCACCCATGAAGTGACAAATACAACTCAGGCGATCTGTGAGTCCTTCATGTGGGCACCATCCGTCGACATCGTGATGACCGCAAAAGCAACCACAATTCACACAACATTGGTTACTGCAGTCGAAACCGCATCACTCGATGAAACATTGAGCGGAGACGATAATTTCACTGTCTTTGCGCCAACAGATGCCGCATTCGGTGCAGCACTCGAAGCACTCGGTCTCACAGCCGAGCAACTCCTCGCAAGCGAAGGTCTTTCGGACATTTTGCTTTACCACGTCATTCCAGGAAAGATCCTCTCCTCTGACATTGCAGAAGGCGAGACGATCGTTGCAGCAGCAAACGGCGATAACCTCACCATCGTTCGCAACGACTCCGGTGTATATGTGAACGGAGCTGCAGTAACGCTCGCCAATGTACCGGCCTCCAACGGCATCATCCACGTGATCGATGCTGTGCTTTTGCCGCCAGCTGATGAGACCACAGAGGTCGAAGAAGACCCGTGCGACATGACCATTTCAGTGAGTAGCACAAGATTTGTACCGACAAAGATTTCCGTCGATGTTGGTGCAACAGTCTGTTGGAGTTGGGAAAACGCTGACATGGCACACAATGTTCGTGAAGTCAACGGTGATAAGTCGACCACATATGTCGAAGGAGGATTGTACTCTGGAGCTGCTGCGACCACAGTGATGTTCAAACACACCTTCACGGAAAACACGACATTTTACTATGTCTGTGAACCTCACATTGGTGCAAACATGTTCGGCACCGTCGTCGTAGGCGATGGCGGCGCAGTAGATATCAGTCCACCTCTTCGTGATTCAGAAGACACGCCAGGATTCTTACTCTCAACATTCATTCTTGCAATGATTGGAGCAGTTCTCTTCACACGAAGAACCAACGAATCGTGAGCAGATGGATTGGAAAAAACCTCTCGGGGCGACCCTCGGTATTCTTGTCGTTGTCGCTGTGATTTGGGGTTTTTTTATTGTCCAGTTTGAGAGTCCTCTCGGCACAGACAATGTGGTCGAAATTCAACGATCTGAATCTCTCACAAATGATTCAAACGACACCCTTGCAACACTCTCTTTTGCTGAAGGTGGAGAACATCTTGACTGGGCTTCGACTGAAATCATCGTAAAAGTTGGCAATCAACAATTCCCCTGCTCGTTTGGAAGTATTTTGATCGGACAAACAAATGCGTCAAAGGTATCACCTACATTGAGTGCGGATGGTGTGACGTTCACCACTGAGATCGATGCAACAGATGAAGATTCGTTTACACATTTCAATATCTCAACCCAGAGGGGAAGTGAATCGAATTACTCAACATTGAGATTTTCCAAAACAGACATCTACTTCGCCCAAGGTATTGATTGGACTTTTATTGCTGACGCCGAGTTTAACGATGTCTCAACCACAGAAAACCTCACGTTTTCCAACGATACAAATGAGCGCCTCGATTGGTACACGTACGATATTGTTGCGCACCGAGTTGAGCCAAATCAAGGCGTTTATGTCATTCAAATTGGTGACGAATCGTACAAAATTCAGTTCCTATCATATTACAATCAAGACGATGAGGGGCGACACCCAACCATGTTGATTGGAGCACTTGAGGACACGACATTCCCAGCACTCTCCGACTCAACGTTTGTCGCACCGTCACCGTGTATCATTCTCTCAGAACACCCAGAATCAATGTATTGGAATGCAAGTGATTATGTTGTTTTGGCCGAACAACAAACCAATATATGCTCGCAGGAGTGTGATATGGAACTTTTCATCTTCCACGAAACCATGCAAGTCGAAACACGTTTTATCTAAGAATCTCCACATACAATCCTAACGCCGCATTCATCAAGGGGTAGCACGAGGCAGGTTCGGTCGCGATGGTCGATAGAGAAGAATTGCAACGTCTTGCAAGGGAAGTGGAAGCCCTCCGACAGCAATTCGATGAGATTCAAAATAGGGTTCAACAAATCGATGGAATTCTTGAAGAACACGATGTTACTGATGGCATCTTAGATGCTTATATTTCAACTACCAAAAATGCAGTGAGCCATGTACCGATTGGGTCGGGCGTGTCTTTGAAGATTGAAATTGACCCTGAGAATTTACCTGTTACTCTCGTTGATATTGGAAGTGGCATTTACAGTGAAAAAAACCTCGAGGATGCACGTGCAATCACCCAAAAAAGAAAAGTCGAGATCAAAGAATTACGCGATGAACTCCACTCGCAAGGTCAGCAAATTGAGCAAAAACTTGGTGAAGTTGCTACCCTGTTCAACATCACTGCAGAACAGTTCAAAACAGAACAAGGTGATGCTTCAACAGTTCGAACGCCACCCAAACAAAGTACGGAGCAAAAAGAAGCCGACGAGGATGTGGATGAACCAACCAGTTCGCCAAAGAAAAAGCGAGGCAGCCTGTTTCGAAATGAACTTACCCTTGACGATTAGGTGTTACAATGGGGCTTTTCGATAAATTCCGTTCAAAGATTCGCCAGGCAGCGAATGAAATCAACGAGGATGAAATGCTCGCTGCGGAAGAGAGCCAAGAAGGACAAGAAGCCCTTCAAGTCGCAATGGATGTTGCCTCTGACCTCGAGCAACACGAGGATCATGAAGATCTTGAAGACCACGACGATGACGAAGAAGAGGAATGGGACGAAATCGAAGAAACCCCTTCATCATCCGACGAACAGGATTGGGATGAGTGGGATGATGATGACGATAACCCTTCTACGCCCCAACCCAAGGCGATGATGTTCTCCAAGAGAGAACAAAAGATGCTTTCTAAACACCAGAAGGAGCAAAAAAAGGCTGCTAAACAACGTGATAGGGAACTGAAGAAACGACATGCTACTGAGGTTTCAAGACCCAAAGGCAGCCGAGTGGATCTTTCGATGATGCGAACAGCCACAGGACGACAACTCGTCGAAATCCAACAAGCTCCAAAGGGTTCTGGCACGAAAACTACGCTGACCACCGACAAGGGCGTGAGCGTTGACATCGACCTCGGTGGAGGTATTGTTAGTGAAGGAGGTAAAGTCATCAAAGCAGGAGCAGCTCTTGAAAATCTGCTCGAAGAACTCGAATGGATTTTACTCGAATCCGATGTCTCAAACACCGCAGTCCACTTCATTCTCGATGGTCTTCGAGACCAACTCATCGGTATGCGCCTGAGGAAAGGAGCAGACTTGTCAAAAGTTCTTGAGGCTGCTCTCAAGCGTGCTCTCCATTCGCTTCTCGCTGCTGGATATTGGGATTTTGATGCCACTGTTCAATCGTTTATCGACAAAGGCGACCTGCCCGTTGTCATCATGTTCGTTGGTGTCAATGGAACAGGAAAAACGACGACAGCTGCCAAAGTGGCTCACCGACTCCAACAACAAGGGCACTCGGTTATCGCAGCTGCGGGTGATACCTTCCGAGCAGGAGCCATTCAACAACTTGAAACCCATTGTGAACGACTTGGTATTCGTTGCATCTCAAGTCAACGAGGCGGAGATTCAGCGGCGATTGCACGTGACGCCATCGACTCTGCAAAAGCACGGGGCATCGATGTGGTTCTCGTGGATACTGCAGGGCGAATGCAAAACAAAACCAACCTCATGAACGAACTTGAGAAAGTTCGCAGGGTCGCGAACCCCCACCTCACACTCTTTGTTGGGGATTCCCTTGCGGGAAATGACGCAGTTGAACAAGCGATGATGTTCCAAAGTTTACTCAAATTTGATGGGGCAATTCTCACAAAAATGGATACTGATGCCAAAGGTGGGGCTGGGCTTTCCATCGCATTTGCGACAGGTCGACCAATCGTGTTTGCAGGCATAGGACAAAACTACGACGACCTCAAGCAGTTTGACCCCACGTGGTTACTAGACCAGATGTTTGAATAGAGAGGGTGCACGATATGTTTAGTTCAGAAGAAGACGAACGATTTTTTTCGCTTATCTACATGTTTCAGCGTTCAGCATTACTTCATCTTGGCTTACTGCCAGACCAAAATAAAAAGATCCATTTCAATTTAGGCGAAGCACGCGAAGCCATCGAAATGATACGAATGCTACAAAGCAAAACCAAAAATTCAATCGGTGAAAAAGAAGCTCATTTGTTGCGTTCCATCATCAGCGAATTGCAACTTCAATTTACCCAAGCTCCAAAACGGCAACGACAAATCGAAGAAGACGAAGCGCAGTCTGAATTGATTCGTGAAACATTTTCCTCTCCTCAAAACGCCCCGGCTGAAACCATTTCAAAATCACCAACTGATGAAGAAGAGTAGCGGTTGTTTGATGTGCTATTAGTTGAACGGAAGGGCGAGGGCTATGGGACTGGTCTCTGAAACAAACGATGACTCAGCACCTACCGTGCTCATTGTTGACAATAATCCGATGAGCCTCAATCGGCTGAAATCTGTGTTCAAAGTCAAAAATTTCAACATCAAAATCTGTGAAGACGGCGACCAAGCCGTCGATGAGTACATCCGAATCGACCCCGAACTCGTGGTGATGGCCCTTGATTTGCCCTCGCTTGATGGCCATATCGCCGCTCTTGAAATGAGGGAACACGGAGGCGACCAGCGCATCATTTTTGTTGCTCCCAAACGAATGCTCGATGTTGCAAGAGATGCAGCATATTCAGCAGGAGCGGTCGCTCTTCTTGAGAAGCCCGTGACCGCAGAAGCACTCGATGCGGTTTGGGATGAAGTGCTTGGCGATGTACCGGAAGCACCAGGACTCGAAGACCTCGATGCATTGTATCCAGGAGAACGTGTCAAAATCGAAGCAGACACAGGCCCAATTGTAGCACCACTACCGCTACCTGGCCTTCCTCTGCCCGGCCTCCCACTTCCACGCCTTCCCTTACCATTGCCAAACGCAAATGAACTGACCGTATCCGTTCCTCAATCGAAGCCATCGAAGTCGAACAAAAAGAAGGGCAAAGGTAAACTCATCCTCGTCCTACTTGTGCTTCTTGGTGGCGTAGCGGGCTACGCCTACACGCAAGGTATGTTACCCATCTAAGTGTCAAAGCATTTTACCACGGCTATGATATTTGATACCTCCCTGCGATGACCATGAGGGGCGTATGGCTTACCCGAATGCTCCTCCTTTGTTTTGTGGTCGCTACAGTGTATGGGGCCATCATGTTCGATACTTCATCCGGATTAAGTGACGGAACTTCCAACCAAGACGAAGATTTCGGCTCCCTGCAAGATGCGAGTGCAGAAGATGAATCCGAAGATTCTTCGGATACAGACGGCGCAGAATTTGCTGAAACGAGGGCTGAAGATGCCCCTGCGGAGGAAAAAACACCCGAATCTTCCGATTCACGTTCAAACCCCCCCTCAATCTTCATCACTGGAGGTCTTGGTGGCATCGGACTTTTCTTGCTCTCTGGCTTGTTTTTTGAATTCATGAAAGTCGTCTTACTGATTGCGCTCGTTGCCCCGATGGTTGCAAGTCGCAAAGAGCATCGTGAGGACGAACTCACCAAAGGGCGAATTCTTGGGTACATCGAAGCAAATGCTGGCATCCATTTCACAGCATTACGGGATGGACTTGGCCTTGCCAATGGTGTGACGGCGTATCATACCAATAATCTTGAGAGGGACGGCAAAATATTTTCCTGGAAGAGCGGCAAACACCGCCGCTACGCATCAACATTTATCCCTAAACATGATCGAAAGGCCATTCAAAATCCAATTTCAGGCACACGTCTTGCAATTTTAGAGGTGCTTGCAGAGAAAGGACAACTCGGTATCGATACGAAGGAAATCAGAGAGAGGCTTGCGATCTCAAGACAACTTCTTAATCACCACATTCACGAACTCAAAGCCAATCAATTGATTGAAAAAACAGAAGGAAAGAAGAAATTATGGAAGGTCTCGATACAAGGTATTGAACAACTTCATGTGAGTCGAACACTGCAAGAAAGGGCTTGAAGTGTAAAATCAAATTACCAACTGCTTAATATGAAGTAGGCTTGTAAGCATCATCATGGTACGAAGTAAACTCGTGGCTCTCGCTTTTTGTTTGAGTATGCTCCTTTCGGGGTGCATCTCCAATGAACTTATCAAAAATCCAGACGAAACACCAGTCGAATTACCCGACGAATGGAACTCGACACCATCCTATAGTCCGACTTCACCGGCCTTGGTTTCCTATCCGACCTGCGAAGCACTTGAAAACTCCCTCAAGCAATCGCTTCGAGAGGAAGCACGAACACAACTTCTCCAAGCTGTTGAGGAACAATATTACTACTATTGGGGTGATGACGTGATGCTCGAAGATGCAGAAACGGCCGCTGATGGCGACACCGCAGGTGCCGCAGACAATGCCAAAAGTTCGGCACCAAGAACAGAAGGAGAAGACTTCTCAGGCACCAATAACCAAGAAGAAGGCGTCGATGAAGCAGATTTCGTCAAAACCGATGGTTACCATATCTACTTGCTCCAGGGACAAACATTGCACATCCTTGGGGTTCCAGAATTCGGTGAAATTGAGAATGCTTCAACCATGGAGATCGAAGGTACGCCACAAGCCATGATGCTCGACGGCGACCGTTTAGTCGTTCTCTCTTCGGTCAACCCTTGGTCCATTCCAAACACCAGTCCATTGTATGAAGCAATGGCTTGGGATGAAGGCTACTACGGTTGGCGAACCTCCACCCTCACCAAGATGACCGTCATTGATATGACCGACCGAGAAGCACCCGAAACCTCCCAAGAATTGTACATCGAAGGTTGGTATTTGACAGCAAGAGAAGTCGCAGGAACTGTTCGAATGGTTTCACACGCATGGATGGACGTGCCGGGATTACAAACGTGGCTCAACCTTCCAAGTGGCTACTGGGAAATTGATTACGATAACCCAATCCGCCGAGCGATCCGAGAAGAAGTAGCGTACAGAACAATGCAGGCCAACGAAGCCGTTCTTGCGAACCTCACCCTTGAGGACCTCACATCAAAAGTATACGAAATGCGAGGTACGACCTTGATTGAACATTCAATGCTCGAAGCAGAAGATTGTGCGAACTTCGCTGCACCAGCAGATGGACTCAACCGTGGCATTTCGAGCATCTTCTCCATCGACCTTGCATCAGAACAAGTTGGCTTTGAAGTCGACCATATCATTGGTAACTATCCTCAAGTGTATGCATCCAGCGATGTTTTGGTGCTAACTGAAAACTCCTTCGATTGGTGGCGATTTTGGATGAACCAAAATCTCACAGAAATGACCAACATTCACACGTTCGACATCAGCGCACCTGGAGAAACCGTCTACACGGGGTCTGGCCGAGTTGACGGAACCATCCTCAACCAGTTCTCGATTTCAGAATACGAAGGTATCCTTCGAGTGGCGACCACCACTGGTCAATGGGGCCGATGGTGGCTTGACAACCCTGAACCGATGTCCTCCCAAGTCGTGACCTTAACACGTTCAATTGACCTCGAAACCAACCAACAAGTTCTCGTTGAAGTTGGAAAAGTAGGTGGTATTGCCGAGGGTGAACGCATTTGGAGTGCTCGCTTTGTCGGAGATACAGCATACATCGTGACCTTTGAGCAAATCGACCCACTTTGGGTGATTGACCTCTCCGATGTCACCCAACCAAAAATCCTTGGTGAACTCGAAGTCCCAGGAGTGTCAACCTACATCCACCCACTTGAAGAAGGGCACCTTTTGACCATTGGACTCGGTCCTGCAAACGAAGACGGAACAGGACTTGACTGGTCATCAACTCAAATTTCTTTGTTCGACGTCAACGACCCAACGGCACCAACCCGTGACGATGTCCTTCGAGTATCTCCAGTTCAAGATCCAAACGAACGCGGATGGGCTTGGTCATGGTCCGAAGCAACCTATGAGCACAAAGCATTCCAATATTGGGGGCCAAAAGATTTGCTCAGCATTCCTCTCTCGACCTACCGTTACCATTCTGGATACGATGAGAATGGTAACTACTTTTGGAATTATGAATGGGTCTCAAAACTCGTTCTCATCGAAGTCAACGAAACTTCGGGCGAACTCAGTTTGTACGGCGAAATCAACAACTCTGACCTGTATGACCGTGGCGACAACCGCTATTGGTGGAATGATTTCAGCATACGAAGGTCCATTTTCATGGGTGATTACATTTACGCCATATCTTCAGGGGGGGTCACGGTTACCAATCTTACTACCCTCGAAGAGTCAGACCGAGTTGTGTTTGAAGTAGAGAACCCCTATTACTGCTGTTATTATTATGAAGAGGACGACAAGGAAGTTTCCTCTGATAGTGAAACTGCGACCTCCGATTCATCTGACCCTGGAGAGTCATCATCTGGCTCATCGGATGGTTCAACGGGTGAAGAATAGGCCGATGCATGAGAAAAACCTCATCGTGATGTTTTACTTGACTTCCAAAGCCGTTTGTTCCAATCAACCTGCTCAACTTGTTCAAACAGGAAGTGCGACCTTTACTGGAACCTCAAAAGCGGGTGATGATATTATGTCCAAAGTCGTAGCAAATGATGGAACAGTGAATTGAAACACGGCCAACCATAGCGTTACACTGACCCAGCAAGCCGGTGGGCCGAACGGTGGCGTAGCAGTTCCAAGCGTAGACTTCCTTGCCTTTGTTGCATTTGTCATTAACCGAAGAGGGCACGAGGAATGAACAAAAATTCGTGTTGAACATCATTGAAGCGGGTCTTCGATGCCTTCCTGGCCAAGAACCCATTCAAGTGTTTTGACAACGCCTTCAAGGGCCTTGTAATTCCGAGCAGCTTCTTTCATGCCCTCTTTGTCGCCATCTTTTTTGCACATCTCGTACCATGAACGCCATTCTCGACGTTTTTTCTCGGCTCGCTCAAGCATGGCCTCAATATCTTCCCACGTTTTGTCGTAGGTTCGAACGGGTGTAAGTTGGTATTTTCTCTGTATCATATCCACTGCCTTGTCCTTCGCTGACCCTACTTAAACAACAGTATTGCCTGTATAAACTACGCTCATCTCAATATATTATTTGGGAAACAACAAAAGCAGACATATGACATTGTAGGTTTTGAAATTTTTACATCAAAGAGGAGATTTGATGAAGGGTAGGTATGCACGCCGAGATATGCGTTTATCGGTCTTGTTTGTCCTTATCCTGCTCTCGACGCAGACCCTTGCAGGTTGTTTTGGTGAAGAAGATGACTCGAAGGACGTCGTTTTAACGACTCCGTTTGACGGCATGTTTTCTTCAACAACATGGTATCATTATCCTGGGGCAATCAACGCCTCAAACTTCACCATCGGTTTTGATAACCTTACCGGCAATTCCACACCTCATCCAGCGGTGGGAACATACTACGGAATTGGTGATACGACCTTTGAGCCAACCATCGGAATCACTTCAACCGGCGGAATTCATTTTTCTTCTTACGGTGGTACAGGTCGAGGAACGATGGTGTATTCTTCCTATGACCAAGGTCAAACCTGGACCAACAATGGACCGTTTAACCCCATCTTCCCAGATTTCGGACAAGTACCATCTTCGAATGACCCCTATATCTATGTCGACAAGTGGACCGACCGAATTGTCAAATTCGATATGCACGCACTGACCGCTATGTTTGTGGAGTTTTCAGACGACGACGGAGCAACCTGGTCGATTCCTTATTCTGCAGACGGCTATTACAGCCCTCAAGACCATCAATCGATTGCCTCCACCTTGGATGTGGATGATATTGGGATGTACGACACCATCTTCGTGTTTTGCATCAACACTGGTGCTTCGGCTGCTGGACCACAATGTTCCCGTTCGTTCAATGGTGGAATCACTTGGGATGTTCAACGACCTGGCTACCCCATTGGCGTATCACAATGTTCAGGCTTGCATGGTCACTTAGCGGGTTCAAACGATGGGGCAATTTACCGTGGTAACCCATCGTGTGACGGCCCAGCAGTGTATCGAAGTGTGGATGGAGGCTTCACATGGACTGAGCACACCATCACCACCGAAGTACAGATGCAACAAGGATGGCACAGCCATGAAGTTGCAGTAGCCACAGATGAAGCAGGTAATTTGTTTGCGTCATGGATCAGCACCGACCAAATGCCTTGGATGGCCTATTCCCGCGACCAAGGTGACACTTGGTCTGCACCGATGATGATGGCTCCGCCCGGCGTGAACGAGACGGGTTTCCCGACCATTTTTGCAGGCGAAGAAGGCAGAGTTGTGGTCGGATATATCGGCGAAGGTGATGACAACGGCGGGTGGTCAGGTTATATGTCCATCATGACCGATGCCTTTGCAGACAACCCTCTCATCACCACCGTAGCCGTCAATGCTCCAAGCGACCCCCTCGATATTACAGATGACTGTGGGGATGTACGTTGTGGAGGATTTGGCGATTTCATTGATGTTGAAATTGATGATGAAGGCAGGCCTTGGATCGCCCTTTCACACAACACCAATGGTGAGATTGGCATCGCCGGAACACTGATCACTGGACCCGCACTCTATGGGGAACTTCGCCAACTCCCTGAACTCATTGCTGGTGGGCCTTCAACCTTGTAGTTGTCTTCCTATCCACATTTTTTGGATTGGATCGGCCATTACAATACACTTCGGCTACACACGAAAAGACCCTGAAGTTTCAACCACCTTAGCGATGAATTCATGGGATGAGTATTGATGCGAAGTTATGGCCAAATACTGTTCAAGGGGTATACCAAGGTATGAAAACAACTGAAGAGATTCTTATTCGCTGTGCAGAACATGCTGACCTTGATGACTTGGTTCATCTTGAAAATTCTTCGTTTGATTATGATAGGATGACTCGACGTTCTTTGCGTCATGCGATTTCCTCGCCTACTGGAGTGGTTGTTGTTGCCGAAAACACCAAAGGAAATTTGGTTGCCTACGCTGTGGTTTTTTTGGACCGTAGGAACTTCTTAGCCCGATTATATTCCATTGCCGTGAGCGAAGAAGTCCGAGGTTCGGGGATTGGTCGCAAATTATTGTTGGATGTTGAACAACGGGTGACGAAAAGAGGTTTTCATCGCATTCGTCTCGAGGGACAAGTTGGACCAACCGGTCCGCTTGGGTTCTACAGAAGACTTGGCTATCAGCATGTTGAGTCCCTACCGGAATACTATGAACATGGTGCTGATGCGGAAAGAATGGAAAAACGCCTGTATCCCAATGTAGGTGCCCAAACACTTCCCCTCCTTTTGGTAGATAACGATGGATTTGACCTACCAAAGGATTTACCAGCTCGCATCATGACCTTGCGAGATTACCTTGGACAGTCCGATATCGTACCCGGCAGAATTGTTGTAAATCTTGCCCGTTCTTATGAAATGCTTTCAAAGGGATATTACGCAAGTCTCCTTGCCGAGGCGAGAGGAGAAATTAGCCTGCCTCATGCATCCGATTTACTCGATATTAATTGGAAACGAATTCATCGTCAAGCCTTGACGGAATTTACCCCATTGGTTCGTAGAGCATTTGCTGGAGGAGAAAAAGAAGGGAGTTTTGAGATACATTTTGGGATGACATCCGACCCACGTCTACAGATAGTAGGGGCATTGATGTTTGAACGATTTCGATGTCCAGTCTTACGAATATATCACAATGCCATCGGTGATATTGAGGAAATTGAAGCGGTGCGGGCAGATAAATCAGACCAAGACCTGTTTATTCCAAATCTTCGAAAGTTTTTGTCTCATGGTACGGCTCCACCGATTGAACTCAAGAAACATGCTATCTCTATCGCTATGCTCGTTGACCCCGATGAGCATATGCCGCCTTCCGACGCAATGGCGTTGATTTTTTTTGAAGACGCAGCGCTTGAAATTGGGGCGCGAATTACTCGTATTACCAAGCGTGATCTTCACAAACTTTCTCAATTTGACGCACTTTTTATTCGGGAAACAACAAGTCTAGACCATCACACATATCGTTTTGCCCGAAAAGCAGAACTTGAAGGCTTATGTGTCATCGACTCTCCAGATGCAATTTTGAAATGTTCCAATAAAATTTATCTCCATGAGCGGCTCTTACGTGCAGGTGTTCCGGTACCCCGCACTCTTGTTTTTGATAATAAAGAGTTACCTTATATCGCAGCCTCGGAATCTTTTCCAATGGTTCTGAAAATTCCCGATGGCTCATTTTCAAAAGGCGTCCATCTCGTTGAAACTCCAGAAGGGTTAATTGAGAAGGCGACATCATTGTTTGGCCATTCCGACTTGTTGCTTTTACAAGAGTTCATGCCAACAGATTATGATTGGCGTATCGGCGTTCTCGATGGCCAAACCTTGTTTGCCTGCAAATATTTCATGGCACCGAAACATTGGCAAATCTATAATCATTCAATCAGTAATTCAGAGAGCGGACCATCTGAAGCAATACCCATTCACAAAGTTCCACACGACATCCTTCAAATTGCAATTCAAGCGTCCAATTGCATTGGTAAAGGACTGTTTGGTGTCGACATAAAAATTGGACCAAAGGGTCCTGTTGTCATCGAGGTCAATGATAATCCAAACATAGATCAGGGTGTGGAAGATGTTCTTGAAGGCAAGGAATTGTATCGGAAAATATTACTTGGTCTTATCGCTCCACTTTTGGAAGATGAAAGAGAACATCGGTCATAAGGTCTCTTGAGTGTTATCGTAAGTTCATTCCTTTATCTCCGAGTCGACCATCGTTTTTGTTCATGTATAGCCCACCTCGGTCTGTCAATGGCGGACCTGATGATTTGTTTGGTTGACGCCGACAACCTCTTTTCGATAGAAAATCCCCTAATTGCCATTATTGAAGGTGCGCCGTTAAATGTAAGAAAATTGGCGTAGAAACATGGTCAATATAGAAGGACACCCACGTCGATGGGCCATTCTCGGTATTATGAGCCTCAGCCTGGTCATCGTGATGCTCAACAACGTTACGCTCAATGTTGCTCTTCCAGAACTCTCCAAGGAATTAGGTGCGGGCAATTCAGAATTGCAATGGATAATGGATGCCTATGCCCTTGTCTTTGGCGGGGCTCTTCTCACCATGGGTGCTCTTGGCGACCGCTTCGGCAGGAAACGAGCATTGCAACTCGGTCTTATCGTTGTAGGATGCTCATCGGCATGGACGGCGACGTATGCTGACACATCAACAGATGTTATTGGTGCTCGAGCCGTCATGGGCATTGGAGCAGCTCTTGTCATGCCCGCAACACTGTCGATTGTGATGAATGTCTTTCCACCAAGCGAACGCGGCAAAGCCATTGGCATTTGGGCAGCAATGGCTGGGATTGGTGCGCCCATAGGACTCTTTGTTGGGGGTTGGGCTGTGGAGCATTACGATTGGCAGATGGTGTTTTGGATCAATGTGCCTTTCATTGTTCTCGCTTTAATTCTCGGCGTTCTGTTCGTTCCAGAATCAAAAGACAAACATCAAACTAAACTCGATTTGATGGGTGCTCTCTTCTCCATCCTCGCCCTTTCTTCGTTTTTGTACGCCATTATCGAGGCTCCAAGGCTCGGATGGACAAGCATAGAAACTGCAGGAATTGCGATGCTTTCGTTGTTGTTCATCGGTTTGTTTGTATGGTGGGAAAAGAGGAATGAGCACCCGATGTTACCACTGGATTTCTTTCAAAACAAAGGATTCTCAACCGGCCTTCTTGCCATCAGTCTTGCATTCTTTGTCATGTTTTCATTCATGTTTACGCAAATGTTGCATTTTCAACTCGTGAGGGGAAACACACCCCTTGAGGCAGCAGTTCGATTTCTTCCATTACCCCTCGGTTTGATGCCAGCCGCTGCAAACAGTGACAAACTTGTCAACAAGTTTGGACGAAATCGTGTGGTGGGTAGCGGATTATGCCTTGTGACCGTGGGCATGCTCATCTTTACGACCGTGTCTGTTGATACTGCCTATCTTCGTCTTGCCCTCATGTTCTTCATGCTCGGTCTCGGGATGGGACTTACGATGGCACCGTCAACCGAACTCGTGATGGAAGAAATTCCAGAAGACAAAACCGGCGTCGGTTCAGCCACCAATGATGCAAGCAGAGAAATTGGCGGGGCACTTGGCATTGCGATAGGAGGTTCGGTTCTCAACGAATTTTACCAGCGTTCCTTTGTTTTCCCAAGCGGGTTGAATGACCCAACACTTGAGGCTGCAACCTCCGAGTCCTTTCCCACCGCAATGCGCGTCGGTGCTGAATTACTTCAAAACGGAAATCCGCTTGGCGGGGAACTCATGGCATCAGCGCGAGTCGCTTTCATGGATGGTATGACCACATCAGCCATGGTTTCTGCTGGCATTGCCTTCTTAGCCGCAATCACCGTCTTCAAAAATATGCCAAAACACAAACGTGCTTTGACCATTGACCAAAAGATTGGAGAGAGGAATAAGATTTCACAACAAGAAGGTCGTGGGCTCATCGGTGGGTTGATGTTTGTTTTGCTCGCCATCGTGTTACTCAATACTCTGTAAAATCATTTGGTCTGGTCTGACCAGGATTTGATGATGAGTCCTTCAGCCGATTGCAAATGCTCTGCTACTGTGCCTTGACGAACATTGAGTGCGTTTGCAATATCGCGTTGCGTACATTTTCTTGGGGTTTGATAATACCCCATCTCGACAGCCAAATCAATGACTTCTTTTCTTCGCTCAGGTAATTGCGGGGCTGCGACCCAGTCCGCTTTGATGTTGGTCGTGATTCTCAATTTTATATCTCCTGGAATCATCCTATTAAGTCCAATTCGGATTTCATTGAGGCCTTCTGTTGTCCCTAAGACGGTCATCATTAACCCGTTACTTCGAAGCAATGTACTTGGGGTTTGAAGCCAAGCCCCTTCGATTTCGTGGACAAGTTTCGGAATCGGACCCGTCAAAATACAGGAGGCAATGAGTGTAGTATTAGAAACACTGTAAGTGTGAATGAGTTTTGTTGCACTTGTTTCTTTTGCATGTTCATAGCCATTGGAGAAGTCCCCTTCAAACTGCAACACATAGCATGGTTCGTTGGTCACAATACAATCCGGTGTGATGAGACTGACACGATCGAACAACATGGTGAGGTCTGCCCCAGGAAGATTTTTTCCTTGTTCGACTGAAACGAAAACTTGGAGGTACCTCAAACCATCCGACAAACAATCACCCGTTCATGATAGGAATTCGAGTTCTATTTCAAAGTTATGAATCATAAGTTTGCAAGGTATGAAAGATTCAAAATATATGAATATAGAATTCTTGCCAAGCATATGAGCGAGGCGTATGCAATAACTCGAAATGCACTTGTTTTTTCCGTGGTAATGGTTTTGATGGCCCAAACAGGATACCTCGGAACACTCAATCCGTGGTATGAAACCCTCGATGAAGAGTATGTACCAGCGAAATCAACCGCACTGCCAAGTGGACTTACCTTCTCTGCTATGACATGCGACTATGAAGTCATGTCCGATGTTCAGGGCGACAATGGAAACAACGACGCTCTCGACATTGTGGGTAACGAAACCTACCCAGCAGTTCAAACGGCTTCGAATGCAACTTCGGTGTTTATTCAACTTCGGCTTGACGGCACACCCACCAACGCACAGGGGACGAGTCTTCAATCGTTCATGTGGGGTATGGAGTTTGATACCGATGGAAACAAAAGCACCTATGAACACCTTATTTCATTCTATGGTTCAGGTTCAGATTCACTCAAGATTTACAACAATACTGCGACATCTACTGTAGATAGCCCATCAGATTCCGCAGAAAGCGTATCGGTTGAACTTACACCAGCAAGCGATTACTGGAATTCATCGGTTGCAGACTCATCATTTGGGGGGGATGACGATTATTTGTTGACCATGATTTTACCTTGGGACGTGCTTGAAGACCACGACATGGACCGCAACGGAACGCCGTCATTCAACTGGTTTGGAACTTCAACCTCGAATCAGAATTTGAACGGCGATTTTGCTTGTCACGACGGTAATAACGATGGTTCGCCCTCCCTTTCCACCACCGCCAGCGACCCTGTTCCGCTCGATTCAGCCCTACGATTCCTCTTTTCTGGTGGGATTGTATCTGGTGGAAGCACATACTACTACGTGAACGGCACCCAAGGTTCACCACTCACTTTCGCACCAACCGTCACCCCTAATGGTGCAACCTTTGAGGTGGACCCACCCCTTCCCAGTGGGTTGACAGTGAGTTCGGCAGGTGTACTTTCAGGAACGCCTACGCAAAACGTAAGTGGCGCATCGTATACTCTTTATGCGAATTCGACCGTCGATGGCGTGGCTTTTTCTGCAACTGCCAACATCATCCTCACGGTCGCTACGGTGACGTTTGATTTGGTGCCCAACATTGAGGGGGAAGACCTCATTCTTCAAACTCCGATGACCAACATTACCTTTAGCGCCAATTCAACCCTCATCAGTGATGAACAAGTAGGCGCCGTTGCTGGTGGCGACTTCCATTCGTGTGCCTTACTTGACAACGGTTCAGTTGCATGCTGGGGATATAATCCCAATGGTGAACTTGGAAATGGAAATGTGACTCACGAGACCACACCTCACCTCACTCAAACCTTTGGAACAGGTCGAACTGCAACTGCAGTGACGATAGGGCAATTTCATTCATGTGCATTATTGGATAATGGTTCGGTCATGTGTTGGGGGAAGAATGACGAGGGTCAATTAGGTACAGGTTCAACGTCTACCTCGCCAACATCCACGCCAACGCTGGTCGCCTCTTTTGGAACTGGGCGAACCGCTGTAGCAATTTCTGCAGGCCACAAACACACATGCGCCTTGCTTGATAACGGGTCGGTTTCTTGCTGGGGCAATAATCAGTACGGTCGATTGGGTAATGGCAATGTTACTTCGCAATACTCTCCTGTATTAACGGCCTCGCTTGGCTCTGGGCGCACAGCAACAGCCATTGCAGCGGGCGACCTTGGAACTTGTGCAGTTCTTGACAACGGTTCAGTGGCCTGTTGGGGCATGAATTCACAATATGGTATGATTGGAAATGGCACCACAGGTGCTTCGGATTTCACCTCCATACCTGTCCAAACTGCCTCCCTTGGGGCAGGGCGGACTGCCGTTGATATCGTCGCTGGTCAGATGTATTACTGTGCACTTCTTGACGATGGTAGCGTGGTATGTTGGGGGTCAGGTTCGTATGGAAATCTCGGTGATGGAACTGCAACGGCTCAATCCTCACCAACCCAAACATCCTCGCTCGGTATCGCTGCAAAGAAAATTGTGGCGGGTGCTCGTCACACCTGTGCTGTATTGATTAATCAAACTGTGAAATGCTGGGGTGCAAACTCGAACGGCGCAATCGGCGATGGTTCGACCACTCAACGCAATTCACCAACTGCTGTCGCTTTTGGCGCTGGCGTCAACGTCACCAATCTTGGCGCAGGCGCCTATCATACCTGTGCGCTTATAGAAAACGGGAGTATGCGTTGTTGGGGTAAAAATTGGTATGGTGCAATCGGGGACGGCACAGGATGGAACAACGGAGGGACCTCAAATGTCCGGTTATCACCGACGAATGTATCAACTTCCATGCTTTTTGATGTCGGTAACCTCATCCCAGTAACGGGTTCAAGTGGCTGTTCGGCTTCACCTTCACTTCCGTCTGGGCTGTCTATCAACAGCAGCACATGTACCATCAGCGGCACACCAACGGCCTTGACCAGCAATGCAACATACACCATTAGTGCGACGATCAAAGGATTGACGTTTGAAACAAGCGTTTGGCTCTCCGTAAGTTCGTTCGGAACATTGACCTCAGCGGTGGAAGGTGCGCATCTCAACTTGGGCGAAGCGATGACACAGATTTCGCTCAATTACACCTCACACGCATCTCTGTCGACACCCCCTCCGGTTTCTTGGGCAACACACCCTGCTCTGCCGGCCGGCATGAGCATCTCGGGTGGCACGATTAGCGGCACGCCGTCGGTATATGCGCTCAACCAGACCTACACGATTTACGCAAACCAGAGCGGGTATTCGACCACGCACGAGTTGTACTTCAGCGTGGATACTGACAATCCACATACGGTTGTAGAAAACGTGACCATCGACCCGATTGATTTCCATCCACCATTCTGGAACGGCACGACCAACTGGACTGTTTCACCGACGCTCCTGGGCAACCTTTCCATCGATACTTCAACCGGTGAAATCACCGGCTCGGTCAACGGAACGCTGGCGAATACCACCTACACCGTGACCGCGACGCACAATAGCAGCGCCACCGAGACCTTCTTGTTCAACCTGAGGAGCCTTGCGGATTACGACGGCGACGGCTTGCCCAACGACTTACCGCCAGATTACGATACAAACGACCCACCAACTTCTGGTTTGGTTGCTGACGATGACGATGACGGCGACGGTCTTCCAGATGCCAATGAAACAGATACAGGCACCTATGTCAACGAAAGCGATACAGGTACCAACCCACTCGACCCCGATACCGATGACGACGGTATTTGTGACGGTCCAAACGCTGTGCCAGGTGTGTGTATTGCAGGCCCAGATACGAACACAGGCTCTCCAGTCATTGCCACGCCGATCGTTCTTGTCAACAACACTGCAGTTGCAGAAATCGACCCGTTCTATATCGTGTCAGGAGCGACCTATTCGCTTTCACCATCACTCCCAACTTCACTCCAATTCGATGCGAGCAACGGCTCTATTTGGGGAACACCGGACATGGTGATGGCCAACACATCCTACACCATGTGGGCAAATGTGAGTGGCGGAGTAAGCATGCAGTGGACATTCTATCTGACCGTTCTCGACGACCTTGATGGCGATGGATTACCCGATATTTTGCCCGGCGATTACAACGGCTCAGAGGACCCAATCCGTTCAGCACCTGGTCTTGAAGAGGACCTTGACGATGACGGCGATGGTTACAACGATACAGTAGAGACAGATTCAGGTATGTACCTCGATGAAAACAACACAGGTACAGACCCTCGTGACCCCGATACTGATGACGACGGTATTTGTGACGGTCCAAACGCTGTGCCAGGCATTTGTGCCGCAGGCCCCGATACTACACCATTCGGGCCAACGGCTACGGTTGTCGGAGTCAACAACACCGCTACACCAAACGTACCTCCGTACTATGTTGGTAGTGGACTCTCCTACCAAATTATGCCAAGCTTGCCTGCTGGTTTGACGATTGACCCTGCGACAGGTGTCATTTCAGGTACGCCGACACATACCATTGGCAACACTACCTTCACAATCTTTGCAAACCACACGAATGGAAACTCGTATTCATGGGATTTCACCATTGAAGTGCTCGAAGATACGGACGGCGATGGCGACCCTGACACCCTACCAATCGATTACGACGGCAACGCTGATTCAATTCGTGGTCCACCTGGTCTTACTGAAGACCTCGACGACGACAACGACGGATTACCTGACCTGAATGAAACCGATACGGGCTTTTGGAACGGTGAAGGCGATACGGGAACAGACCCCCTCAACCCAGACACTGATGGCGATGGATTCTGCGACGGTCCTGCCTCCGAAGTCTATGACCGACTTGGCAACCTCATTTGCCGAGGTCCTGACCCGAACCCGCATGACCCAACCGACCCACTCGACACGGACGGCGATATGTATCCAGACGACGACCCAGATGGTGAAGGTGGACTTGAAGCCGATGATGACGACGATAACGACGGCTACCCGGATATTTCCGAGGACGCTTGCAATTCCGATTCGAAGAATGCAACCTCCATTCCCGAGGATATGGACGGCGACTCCATTTGTGACGGTGAAGACCTCGACATGGACGGCGACGGTGTTGACAATCTTAACGAGACAGGTCTTCCGATTGGAACAGACCCTGAGAACCCAGATACCGACGGTGACGGCGTCTGTGACGGACCTGAATCACCAGTGACGAGCAACTGTATTGCGGGACCGGACGCATTCCCGCTTGACCCATCGGCCTCCAAAGATACTGACGGCGACGGTAAGCCAGATGCCTTGGTTCCAGGCGTGAATTCAACCACCCTTCCACCCCTCGAGGAAGACTTAGATGACGACAACGATGGTTGGGATGACCTTGAGGAAATAGCGTGTGGTACCGACCCGCAAGACGATACCGATGAGCCTGGTGATATCGATGGCGATGGTATTTGTGACGCACTTGATACAGAAGATAACCGAGACGACCTCGATGGTGACGGTTGGTCAAATGTTGATGAGACAATCTGTGGTACTGACTCTGATGATGCCAAAAGCGTACCAATGGATTCGGACCTCGATGGAATTTGTAATGCACTTGACCCCCCAATTTTGGTCTATACCAACCCGAACGCAACACGTCAATACAACACATCCGACATGTGGATTCTGCTCAACGAGAGCATTGTGTTGACCCCATTCTTAGATGGTATCCTTGCCGATACTTGGGAAATCAACGGAACATTGCCCGAAGGCCTGAACTTCACAGGACAGGCTCGAAGTAGCGATGGGTCAATCTTTGGTACACCAACCGAACTGATGAATATGACCACGTATTACATCACAGCATCGAATTCCGTCACTGGTGAATCGGTTTCATTCATGCTCAATCTTTCGGTTGTTGAAGATACTGACCTCGATGGTTTACCAGATAACGACCCAGACGGCCCAGATGGCATCATTGTAGGCGATCTTGATGACGACAACGATGGTTGGAGCGACGAAATTGAAGTCAAATGCCAAACCAACCCATCAGACCAAAGTGACACTCCTGCAGACTTGATTGATGAAAACAACGAATGTCTTGAGGGCGATGGGGAAATATCCGACGCAAGCGATGAGCAATTTAGTTACGGCTTGTGTTTCCTACCGCTTCTCCTCCTTCTCTTGTTGCTTCTCCTCGTGTTGTTCTATCGCGAACGTGAATTGCTTGTTGGACCTGAACCAGAGTTCACGAACGCCGAACCTAATTTCGAGAGCGGTCAAGGTACATCGAGCGACCCATTCGTACTCAAGTCACCAAAGCCAATCAAGTATGGCGAATCGGTGGTGTCCAAGGAACTCATCACCTTTACCAACATGAGTCCAAACATCAAATTCCCAATCAGCGACCTTGGAAGCGAATCCAATCGAACACGATTCAAGATGATCGATGACCGTGGTTCTGATGAGGGCGTGTTTGAAGCCTATGGCGATGAAGAAGGCACATCCTCGATTCGAATCATGTTTGATGACACCTATGAGAATACTCGAGAAGGCGGAACATTCCAAGGCTTGCTCAAGATGGGTACAAATTCAGCCTATGTGATGTGGGAAGTCGAAGTCAAACCAGACAAAGAGTACCTCAAGGAACTCAAGAAGCAAGAGCAAGAAGCCGAAAAGCAACGCAAGAAGGAAGAGGCTGAAGCCAAGAAGAAAGCAGAAGCTGACGCCAAGGCTGAAGAAGAAGCCGAGGCATAAGCCAAAGCCAAGAAGGAATCCGAAGCCGTTTGAACTGCTGGGTAGGTTTCGTTACCCACAATGTCGAGAGCGTCGGTGTTTATTCAACTTCGGTGTGACGGC
>JAUREO010000109.1 GCA_030827365.1 Candidatus Poseidonia sp.
ATGCACCATTTACACATAACGGTAAAGAATATATAATGACGGGAGAAAACAAAAAATTCCGTATAGGTTCTCGTTTATGTGCGACATATTCTTTAGAAACGCTTCGTGCTTTTGCGAAAAAAATGGGTATTAAAGTAGCAGCATCCAATAAACGTGCTGACATTTGCAAGATGATAGAAAACTTCCGTGTTCGTTTACCATCACCGAAGAATTCTCCTCCGCGACCACGACCACGACCACGACCACGACCACGACCACGACCACGACCCGTCACTCCAACATCTGATAGACTTAGAAATTGATATCCATTTTAATTAATTTCTGTGAGTATATAAAATGAAAAACAATCGAAACAGTTCCTCACAGTTACTTCAGGCGGTAATAATTGGCCTCGTTATTCTCCTCTTTATAAGTATGTTGGCAGGTCCATCAGCTACTACGTCTAATTATCCGTGGGCGTGGGGAAGACGGGTGAATACATCATCTGGAACAGGAACGGTGACGATGATACAGAATGATAGAACACCACAAAGACCTTGGGTTGGTACAGGAATAATTAATAGAAATAATTAACTGGAATTAATAGACTCTAGTCCGTATT
>JAUREO010000110.1 GCA_030827365.1 Candidatus Poseidonia sp.
TTACCAGAAACATCCATGTTATTAGCAATAGTTAATTGTGGTTCTATGTGTGGAATGAGTTGGTAGACTCTGACGTGACCCCGATTATCACCAGTAGTGCCAGCATTTGTTCCGTCGTTCTGAACTGCCCCAATGGCAACAATGGAGCCGTCAGCGCTGAGCGAAACCGAATAACCAGAATTGTCGGCAGCAGCCTCGCCATCAATGTCTTGTCCGAGTTGGACCCACGATGAAGTAGAATTATTGTATTGATATACCCTGACGTGACCCAGATCAACACCGGAAGTTCCGTCGTTGCCAGTTGCCCCAATGGCAACAATGGAGCCGTTGTCACTGATCGAAACCGACCCACCAGAATAGTCGCCAGCAGCTTCGCCATCAATGTCTTGGCCGAGTTGGGTCCAAGTACTACCAATGTATTTATAGATCCTGGCGTGACCTGAATCTGCGCCATTTCCGTCGTTATAATAAGCTCCAATGGCAACAATGGAGCCGTCTGCGCTGAGCGAAACCGACCCACCAGATTGGTCGCCAGCAGCGTCGCCATCAATGTCTTGGCCAAGTTGGTTCCATAATGAAGTCGTGCTATTGTA
>JAUREO010000111.1 GCA_030827365.1 Candidatus Poseidonia sp.
CAGAGAGGGCGTTGAGGACGGCGTCCACCACGTCTTCGGGGATTTCGGGGGGTGCTGTTGGGACGGGCGTGTCGGCCAGCGGACCGGGTTTGCTCTCGCCCATGGGTTGGCGAAACGATGTCCCTTCATGAGGCTTCACGCACTCGGCTCCAGAGGATTGGTGGCCGCTTGCGGCGGGATGCAAATCGGGAATCCTTATGACGGCGAGGTGAGTCGGCGGGTTGCGAAAGCACCCACATGGGCGTGTAGATCAGTTGGAAGATCGCTACCTTGGCATGGTAGAGGCCCCGAGTTCAAATCTCGGCACGTCCACCACCTTCGATGACAGCAGACCCAATTCATCGCTGGGAACGCTGGACGTCTCGTCCATGTCGTCAAGGTTGAGCAGGGTTGAGCCGTGCGTTCGACGCATCACATCGTGGACCGTTTCCTCCGTGTCAACCAAGGTCATCCACTGACCGTTTGGGTCGGCATGGGCGGAGGCGTTGAGGTCAAGAAGCAGGGACATCATCAGTTCAGCCTCCGTTTCCTCGGGCGTCGTGGCCAGGCCGACCTTCTTGGCGAAGGCGTACTTCTTGCTCGAGGCACGA
>JAUREO010000112.1 GCA_030827365.1 Candidatus Poseidonia sp.
GCGCCGCGACCGCGACCGAGGAAAGTTTCGTGAGGCGCATCGGGAAACGCGATGAATGAGACGAACGATGACGCGTCGAGCGAGGACGACGAACGCGCGGTCGCGCGCGGGTTGGACGCGTTGAAGGTGACGATCGAGGCGCGCGAAGGCGACGGAGACGCGAGCGAGGACGAAGGCGCGCGCGCGGAAGGGGAAGAAACGAAGAAGAAGAAGAAGAAGAAGAAGAAGAAGAAGAATAAATCGTGTGAAATAAAAAGCGAGGGCGGTGATGGGAAGAAGTATCCAAGTGGGAAGCAGACGAAACCGCCGACGACGCCGGTGGCGAGGTTGTTCGCCGACGGAGCGTACCCGGTGGGGGAGATACTCGCGCATCACGCGCATAACGTCTGGCGCGAGAGTAACGAGGAGAAGCGCGAGTTGGAACGAATTGAGTACGGGAATTATAACGAAGCGAGGCAGTGCGCGGAGGTGCATCGAGAGGTTCGCGCGTACATTAGCGATTGGGTGAAACCCGGGATGAAATATATTGATGTGTGCGAAACGCTGGAGAATAGCGTACGAAAATTGATCGAGGAACG
>JAUREO010000113.1 GCA_030827365.1 Candidatus Poseidonia sp.
GACCAATCTGCTAAAGCAGATAGTTTTGATAAAAATGTTGAAATAGAGTTTAAAAGAAATGGTGAAAGATACTCATTTTTAAAATGGGGTCAAAATGCATTTAATAATTTTAGAATTGTTCCTCCAGGAACAGGGATTTGTCATCAAGTGAATTTAGAATACTTATCAAAAGTTGTTTGGTCTGAAAAAGTAAATGATGAACAATATATTTTTCCTGACACACTAGTTGGAACTGATAGTCATACCACAATGGTAAATGGATTATCTGTACTTGGATGGGGTGTTGGTGGTATTGAAGCAGAAGCAGGTATGCTTGGGCAACCTATATCAATGTTGATACCAGAAGTAATTGGTTTTGAAGTAAAGAATAAAATGCCAGAAGGCACAACCGCAACCGACCTAGTTTTAACAGTTGTTAAAATGTTGAGAGACAAAGGTGTTGTTGGTAAATTTGTAGAGTTTTTTGGTGAAGGATTAAAAAATCTTACTTTAGCTGATAGAGCAACAATAGCAAATATGGCTCCAGAGTATGGTGCAACTTGTGGCTTTTTTCCAATTGATGATGAAACACTAAAGT
>JAUREO010000114.1 GCA_030827365.1 Candidatus Poseidonia sp.
TCACGCGTTTTACGGGAGCTCTTTTTTTAGTATCGGGTTCAAGAGCCGGAGTAGTTGCAGTTGCGACTGCAGTTGCGACTTCGGAAGTTGAAACACCGGCATCTACAACTTTGGTTGACTTTCTGGGCATTTGATAAGTAAGTATAGAGTATAGAGTATAGAGTAAACAAGCGAACTGACTTTGCACAAGTATGTATGATTTAATATAGAATATTATATTTATAATAGTTTTCAATTTTATATTATTATTAATAGTAGTAATATAAAAAGTAAAATAAAAAAGTAAAAAGTAAAATAATACTATCATTCATTGCTCGACACTGCATTTTCTTCTTCTTCTTCTTCTTCTTCTTCTTCGCTTCCACTTGGTTCTTCTTCTTGTTTTTCCTCTTCTTCTTCCGGTTCTTTACTACTTTTTTTACTAGAAAATAAACTTTTCATCATTCCTTCGCTTTCTTCTGCAATAACTGACAACTGACTTTTCGCTGGTCCTGTTTTACTATCTGTTTCAGGTTCTCCCTCTTCTTCCCCTTCTCCATCAGCACTAGATAACTCCTTAAGAT
>JAUREO010000115.1 GCA_030827365.1 Candidatus Poseidonia sp.
CGCTCTACCAGTTGAGCTACAACCCCGAGGTTTCGCCGGGATTCGAACCCGGATTGTTGGATTCAAAGTCCAACGTGATAACCCTTACACCACGAAACCTGATAGCGGTGGGATTTGAACCCACGAAGCGTGACGCATATGATCTTGAGTCATACCCCTTTGACCAGACTCGGGAACGCTATCTACTATGACGAAAGATACTTTTTCTTCCGAGTAACTTATGGTTACTAATCGTTGCCGCCCGTGGGGCTCGAACCCACGACCATATGGTTAAAAGCCATACGCTCTACCAACTGAGCTAGAGAGGCGTGGTAGCGGAGGGATTTGAACCCTCGAAGCGTGACGCAAGTGATCTTAAGTCACTCCCCTTTGACCAGACTCGGGAACGCTACCATGGTGTTCCTTGTGGGGCTCGAACCCACGACCTTGAGCTCATAAGACTCATGCTCTAACCAACTGAGCTAAAGGAACACATTATACAATTGCTTGTATAATATACCAAAAATTATCAAAGTTTCAAATTTTAGTTTTTTGACACTTTTTAAGCGATATCGGCA
>JAUREO010000116.1 GCA_030827365.1 Candidatus Poseidonia sp.
ATGATTGAAAAAATTAATGTTTTGACATAGCCGTTAATAAAACATGTTTTGTTTTTGTTCAACATTGCCCGTGCATGATTCATTCTTGCGCCAACAATTATCCACTTACGAGAGAGTCGTCAACTAGAATGTAGTAGTAGGTCCTTTAGCAAGAATGTCTAGTAGGGTGCACCAATTTTTTAGAACTACGTGAAAGTTCTTTCACATTCAGATAATTGCCTCCGGAGTCTAGAATGACCATGTTTTTGACCGAAAATTCGATGACCAACTCTCACAAATTGCTTAAAGTTTGGCTACAAATATGGCATTTCTAGCCATTTTGTTTTCAATTTGATGCTAGCAAGAAATAACAATGACTGGGTATGAGTCTCATGCAAGAGCTTAGCTTGTTTTTGATTTGACAGCGTTACCAGACCGTACATTTTGCTTCAAAGTCGAGGCCGCAACTTCCAAATTTCAAACGCTTTGTGAAAGTTAGTCGTGACATTACAAACAAAATTAGTCAAATTTCAAGCAAAATTAGTCAAATTTCAAGCAAAATTGAGTCAAATG
>JAUREO010000117.1 GCA_030827365.1 Candidatus Poseidonia sp.
TTAAGTAACTGATATATAAAATTATCACGTTCAGAGATACTCATTGTAAGTTTTATTTATTGCTTTGTTTGTTTTATGTTCAAAAAAAAACAAAAGGTGTAAAAGTAATCAATTTTTATGTTTTTTTATATTTTTATCTCATGCTTCGTAACCACATCCCACCTTTCTTTGGTTTGATACACTCGTTTGTATTGATCGCAGTGTCCCAGTCTTCTTCCTGTTCTTCTTCTTCTTCTTCTTCTTCTTCTTCCAAATTCTCATTATAAGATTCAAACAAACGAATTAGGTCATCATAAGATGTGTCGCTTGAATAACATAACTCCGCAAGGGCATATAACCAATTTTCGTCACTCTCCCATTCGTCAAAGTGGTCATCTGTTATAATACCATTTTCACCACTCTTTACCCAATCAATGAAATTTTCATCGTTCATATAAAAGTGATGAATATTATCGTATAGTGCATTGGTTTCTTTTTCTTGATTACTAATTTCATAATCAATTAGATCCGGCATTGAAGAATGGGTACTGTTACTATCAA
>JAUREO010000118.1 GCA_030827365.1 Candidatus Poseidonia sp.
TAAAGTTAAAGTTAAAGGTGATGATCAAAAAGCTGGTGTAGATTTAGTTAGAAAAGCACTTGAAGCTCCTATCAGACAAATTACTAAAAATGCTGGAATAGATGGTTCGGTAGTTGTTGGTAAATTGTTAGAACAAAATAAAAAGAACCAAGGTTATGATGCTCAAAATGAAGAGTATTGTGACATGTTTGCAAAAGGTATTATCGATCCAGTTAAAGTTGTAAGAACAGCTTTACAGGATGCAGCTTCAATTGCTGGTCTATTAGTTACGACTGAAGCAATGATTGCCGATAAACCTGATGACAAAGATGCTGGTGCTGGTGGAATGCCTGGTGGAATGGGCGGCATGGGTGGCATGGGTGGCATGGGCGGAATGGGAATGTAATACGGTTCCCCAACCAGAACACTCTAAGTACAAAAGTTAAACAAATTATAAACCCTCGGAAAGAAATTTCCGGGGGTTTTTTATATTTGTTTTAAAAAATCTAAATCTAAAGATAAAGGATTTCCAATCCATCTAGCACCATAAGTATGATCA
>JAUREO010000011.1 GCA_030827365.1 Candidatus Poseidonia sp.
ACCTTCATTATATGGAATACTTTGGTTAATCCCCATGTTGATTTTTGTTCTGGGCATCAAGAAACGGAGGAATTTAGTCAAAGAGTTGGGAATCAAGGGTAAACCGAAAGTCAGGATTTGGCACTTGACAACATCCGTGAAATCAATTGAACCACTTCTAGCCATGCATACACATCATCCATCGATGGCGAAATATGTGGAAATAAAATCTGAAATTCAGTCAAATTTCATTGCTACGATGTTAATCGGTGCTGCGGGCACTGCTGTAGGCGTGGGCGCTTTGACAGTGATTGCTTCTCAAATGAAAAAGAAGTAGATAATGAGTTTAACATTCTCTTCATGGGGTTATACTACTAACCCATGTGTATGAAGTGTCTATTTCCAAGGGTTAGCAGTGGGCCGTATACGCCCCTACCCATGGAGATACTCAAAAAGGTCCGCCATATCGACGGCTCATGGTCAAACAACACAGCCCCCGTTTTCTCATGATTTCTCAACTCGCTCGTGACCAGGTCAGCGAAATTGACATCGAAACATTTCTCGAAATGCGCAGCGATGGAGCGTCACTTGTTGTTATCGATGTTCGAGATGAATACGAAACGGCGGGGGGTTTCCTCGAGGGGGCGATTTTGATGAGCAAAGGCATTCTTGAGCGCGACATTGAGAAGCTCAACATCTCAGATGACGAGCGAATTGTGTTGTATTGTGGAGGCGGCTTTCGAAGTGCAATGGCTGCAGTTTCGATGCAAACTATGGGTTGGACTAATGTGCATTCCTTATGGGGTGGATGGAGAGCGATTACTTCTGCAGGACTTCCTACGAATGTAAAATCGCAGGAATGATTCCTCTTCTTCAATGGACAGACTCATAAAGGGGAGTTTAATCGGCAAGACGCTTAGAAGTGGTGAATGCAATGGTACAAGGTCTCTACCAGCATGTTCGACAAACATGGAAGCGTCCTAAAGACGTCATTCCTCACATGCACCGACAGCAACGAATGGCCGAGTGGCGACGAGAACCTGTGAACTGCAAAATCGAGCGTCCAACTCGTCTTGATGCTGCTCGACGCCTCGGATACAAGGCCAAGCAGGGCGTCGTACTCGTCCGAACACGTGTTCGACGTGGTGGACTTCGCAAGGGTAAAGTTCACATGAAGCGAAAGCCATCAAAGGCTGGTATCTCAAAGATTACCATGGCAAAGAACACCCAGCGAATTGCTGAAGAGCGTGTGAACCGCCATTTCCCAAACCTCGAAGTTCTCAATTCCTACTGGGTTGGCCAAGATGGAAAGCACAAATACTACGAAGTCATTCTTCTTGATACTCACCACCCTGCTATCATCAACGATAAGCAACTTGGTGTTTTTTCTGGTGCAAATGGCAAGACATCCCACCGTGGACGTGCCTACCGTGGTATGACCTCATCTGGAAAGAAGGGTCGTGGTTTGTACAACAAGGGTAAGGGTGCAGAACAACTTCGCCCGTCCTTGAAAGCAAATCGAAACCGTGGAAAGTGAAGTTGGATTTTTCCGCACTTTTTTCTTCCCGCATAGCGTGAATTTATTGATGGTCGTCATTTTGCCTTGCTCATATGGTGCAAGGTGTCGAGTCCCTCAACCGCTGGTCAGGGCTTGATGTCTATCTTCCAAACGGGCGCAAACTCGGTGTAGTTCACGACGCTGTTATCGATATTCAGTCGCTCAAGTGTACCCATTTGTTCGTTAAAGATACACCCGACGACCTTGTCGAAGGTGGAATACATCTTGCAGTTCCTTGGCGATGGATTCGGGCTATCAACGATGTTGTTGTTCTGCGATGGTTTCCTCCTGTGAGGATACCAAGAGACCCCTGAGGAAGAGCCATGGCTATTGAAGCACATATTTTGGGAACATCGTCAGCGCGGCCAACCGCAACACGTGCCGTGAGTGGCTCAATCGTCGTGACCGATGAAGGTAATTTTGTGGTCGATGCCGGCGAAGGTTTTCAATCACGATTTGCGCAACAACGAAAATGGCTCAAACAATATGATGCAGAATCGTCCATTCGCCCCTCCAAAATCAAGGCGATTTTTCTGACTCACGGTCATCTTGACCATACTTGGGGCGTGTTGCCCTGGTTGCAATCGATGTCGCTCGATGGCAGAACCCAACCTCTTGCCATTATCGGCCCAACAACCAGCGCTGTTGTGGAAGCTTTGGTTGATGGCGTGATTCCAGAGGATGTGTTGTCTGTGGACCTGTATAACCAGTTCGGCTATTGGATCTCAATGGTGAATCATGAGCAACCTTTACCTTACGAATTAACCTACATTCTTGGCGACCCAACCAGTCGACGTTGGGTTCAGTTGGACACGAAGGGACATGGTAAGCTTCTCGACAAGTCCTTCAGTGAACGATTGGGTCTATCGACCATCGAAATCGAGGCTTTTCCAACGCTTCATTCCGTACCTTCCTGTGCTTGGTCCATCACACAACAGCAACGTCAAGGAGCATTCGATAGAAATCGAGCAGGGGAACTACAACTCGACGAGCATCAAAAGTCGGCCTTATCTGCTGGTCATGATATCGAACACGAGGGAACAATGTTGCTTGCTTCTACCTTCCGAGGCCCACCAAAGCCAGCATTGCGCCTTGTCGTGTCAGGTGACACCGCAGAATGTTCACCCTCACTTGCAAGCATTGAATCCTGCAATGTGCTTATCCATGAAGCAACGTTTATTGACGAACAGCAGGATGTTGCCGATGCCTTTTTGCATTCTACCTCACGAGGTGCTATGAAAACGGCGAGGAGCATGAATGCCCAGGCTCTGTGTTTGACCCACTACAGCAACCGTCTGAGTGAAACAGATGTCCTTATCCAAGAAGCAGAAGCCGAGTGTCCCGATATTGTCGTCACCGCGGCAGATGACCACGACAGAATTTATGTCGATGATTCAGGCGAAGTCGTTCACAAATATTGGAACGGCAATGGTTGGATGAATTGAAGCAGACGGGCAAATATTTGAAAGCAAAAACGATGAAGCCAATCTCATGCGAATAGCCGTAGGGTTGCTCATCGTTGTGACATTGACCCTTTCTGCTCTTTCGCCATTGGCTTCAGCAGAGGGACGGGCGGTACCAACTTGTCAGACGTTGGAAATCACATTGATACCATCGATTATCGATGTTGATGACGGGGCATGCATCAAGATTGAACTGGGTCCACTTGAATCAGGTTCTGTGCATGAGTTTGAATTCATCATCGTTGATGACGCAATTGACATCCTGTTCTTTGATGAGAATACAATCCAAGTCTACGAACTTGGTCAATCGTATAGGGCAGCATTTGACCAAACAACTTCAACAGAATCTGCCAATGGGTCTCTTGAATTCCACTGGCAGGTTCCTCCGTCCATCTCGCCCAAAGAATGGTTCATCGTACTCGATAATTTAGCCCATGACGGAGATGGTGGTCAAGGTGACCAAGGTGGGGTGACAAGTAAAGTTGGCCTAGAGTGGCAACAAAGTTCAGATTCCTATTGGACACCGTTTCATAATCTTGTCAAAGTGAACAGCGATGATTTCCATGTTCTTCTCACACCCAATGATGCAAAGTACGATGCTGGTACTGTGGTTGTTGTTTCGATGTGGGGACTTGATGGCATCGGCGACCTTTTCATCCAAACTTCTTCGATGCATTCAACGTACATTGCAGGTGAGGTCGGCATTCAATATGTGACTGGAGGGGCTGTTCAAGGTGTCTCAAATACCGCTTCGTTGACCTATGTGATTCCTTCAGATTTGGATGGCCAAGGTCTGTATTTTGTGCTGGACAACACCGACTCACCACTTGGGGGAGGCGATGGTTCCACACTCCTTCGTTCAACGATTCGAATCGAACTCTCCCCGCCACTTCACCCTATTTTAGATGCGAGTACAACACTTGCTTCGACCGATGAGGTTGTCACAATGAGTGCGGCAAACACGCCAAACGCCCTTGGACAAATCGAATCATACTCATGGGATTTTGACCATCTCATCGATACCAACGGTGATGGAAATTACACCAACGATATCAACGCCGTAGGTGAAAGTAGTCAAACTACGTGGCCGACTCCGGGAACAAAAATCGTAACATTGTATGCACTTGCCGTCGATGGAAGGAGAGTATCCGTGAGCCAAAATATCACCGTTGAAGACAACGAGGCACCGAACGCAATCATTGGCTCTTCAGCCGTGTGGGTCAATCCCGTGTTCCGCCAGTTATGGGGTCAAAGTGAATCCTACACGTGTCTTGACAGCACCGATAATATCGCCGTCACTCAATGTGTTTGGTCACTCGACAGTGAAGATATTGAAGGAAATTTTTCAATCACGCTGAGTTGGGATTTGATTGGATCACATATCTTGAATGTGGTTGTCTATGATGAAGCAATGAACCAAGATAACGTATCAATTTCCATCCAAGTTGTTGATACCACCATACCAAGCATTTCAAACGCGAGCCTTGATGGCCTTCCCAAGAAAGCAATCCTTGATTCAGCTGTACGATTTCAGGTCGATGCCAACGATGCTTACGATGACATTGGTATGTTACGAGTTCATTGGGACCTCAGCCCAAATATTGATGCCGATGGAAATGGAAATCCAAGAGATGACGCCGACTATCTCGGGTTTAACCCACGAATCGCCTTTGATTCTGAGGGTCTCAAAGACCTCGTCGTCACCGTGTTTGACCAGTCAAATAATTCTCAATCATATGCATTTTCAGTGAATGTCGAAGTTCCTGAAACAACAACTTCAAACACAGGTCAAATGATTGTCACAGGCATCATTGTTCTCCTCGTCGCTGGACTTGTGGTCCTTGGTGTGTTTCGAATGAGGGAGTTAAACCGAGCAAAGCAATTGTTGATGCAAGCAGGTCTACCCGAAGAGGAAGCGCTGTTACGTATCGAAATGGTTCGACAACAGCGAAAGATCACCCCATTGTCTCGGGCTGAATACATCGCAGGTCTCGATTTGGGCCAAGTCCGTACTCGTGCTGAAGTAGAGGAAGAAGAACGAAGGAAGGAAATTGAAGGCATTTATGGGTCTTCAACTCAATCCGCTGCAGCCCCCTCTCAAGAAACCATGTATCAACCACAACAAACTGCGTCCATGTATCAACCAAAACAATCGATGTCAATGGGTGCTACCACAGCGGCTTCTGAGGCTGCCGATTTGCTTGGTGTTCAAATCAATCAACCGACCCAGTCCACTCAGGTTCAACCACTTGCAGGATTTGAAGACCTCTTTGATGAAGAACCTTCGATGCCTTCAACCCAACCAACGCCGACTGCGTCAGAATTGTTGTTTGAAGAAGACGATGATGACATTGCCCCACCCCCATCGACTAAATCCAAAGTTTCACTTCCTGATTCGTTCATTGTGACCAAGCAGCAAGCCGAACCTCAACCCGTTACCTCTTTCGAGCAGTCTATTGTTCAGCCTACGTCGAGTGATTTACCGCTATCAAGTCAGCAAGTCCGAACAGTTGTCCACCAATGCACCGTGTGTTCGGTTCGATTTGAAATTGAGATTCCCAATCACTTGCAGCGTGTGCTCGTGGAGTGTCCATCATGTCATGAGGACCAAACGCTTTCTTGATTGGGTCGAGAATTAGCGTTTTTTTTGATACGGCAATGCAAATGTTTCTCAAAGGAAGAGGTACGTCATCGTATTATGCATGAGCGGAAGCCACGCCTTCTCGTCAAGGGCTTGACGGGAAAAAACGACCACCGTGGCCTATCTATCTTCCTTGTCTGCCTTTTTTTGGCTGCAATCGCCCACCCGGCGAGTGCAGACTTGTCGGTCAAGCGGGATGACTTCGGTGTTCTCGATGCTTTGGCAGACACGCTTGAAAAGCGAAAAAACAGTGGAGAGTCCGTTGTTGCGGTCAACGGTGCAACACAAGCACTTGCCATAGTCGATAGCAATGCTCGTATCGTACAAGGTGGAGATGCTATCGTTGACGCACAGGAATTTTTGAACGATATGGAATTAAGGCAAACCACACCTTTGGTCGAACAACATCCGCGACCGTACCAATTTTTACTCGATTCAACGACCCAACCAAATGGTCTACCTGCAAATTTGTGGCAAACCTTGTTTTCAGTTGAAAACTTTGGAATTTCAAATCTCCTGGGTTTTGGCTTGAATACTTATGTTATTTACATGAATTTTTCATCCCGAAACAATGGACCAACCTACGAAGCGTGGGATTATGGAACATTTACAGGAGAACTTATTGTAGGTGCCGATTTGGTGTTGTTTGAGAATTACATTGACGTTGATGGCGACACGGAAGATGATGTTTCAGTTGCTCTTACCTTGAATGGACTCAGCACATTTGGAGAAGGCTGGGGCGTAGAATTTTCAGATGGCATTATTCCTGTTATCGATGAATTGTGGGTCAGCCCTACCTTCCAATGGGAAGTTGATGTCATCAATCCCGATGATATTCTATGGGAAAATTTAGAGCGGCTCGAAGTCTCAATGATGAAAGGCTTAGCCTTTGATATCACACTTTCCAACGCTGAATCTTACGCCATTGTTGTGGACACTACGTTTACTCAACCACCGCACGAAGCGAGTGTTGGTGTTGGCTTAGAAAAAATGACGTTTAATGTCAATGGGGTATTTACAAGCATAGCACAACTTGCACCACAACTCCTCGTCGGGAATGTCAATTCCTCAGACCTCACTCTCACATCAATTTCTGCACCGTATTCAATTACCGTACGAAATCCAAATGCACCCGGCACATCAAGACAAACCGATTGCGAAGATGAAACACATTACGATGCCATCGCAGACCACGGGGCCTTGAGTCGTGACCATAAATGTGCACTTGGCATCGGGGTGGGCTACGTCCATTTCGATGAAGTGCAAGATCCAACAAATGTCGACATCCTTGAACTTGCTTATCTTGATGTAGGTTTCCATCCAGAGTATGACCGAACATTTCTACCCGAAGAAGTGGATATCACCTTAAGAAACGACAACCTTGGAAAGAATTCTTTTGATACCGTTGAGTTATACTCCGACACTGGAATCGATGTCTACCTGCATTATTATGAGGACAGGTCAGAGGTTCCTGAAGGCGAACTGCCTTATGGAAACATTACCGATTCAAGGGCGTGGATACGAGGATTGCCTTCTGGAACGATGCATGAAGATGAAATAGAAGCAATTTTTACGATGATTGGTGAAGAGCCAACCAATGAGAATCTACCTGGTGATTTACCAAGCCGTTTGTCGATGATTATTGCCATCAAAAATTTCACTGGTGACCAAATTGGAAATGTCAATGACCCAACACTGCCAGTGAATCCCGCCCAACCCCCAAACACGCTCATCGTGATTGCGGGCACGGAACAAATCGATAGATTGCTCTACCATTCGACATTCAAACGAGCGGGTTACGACAGCGATTCTTCATCAATTGAACTCGATGTCGAACAACTTCCTCGTGTCATCGTGATTCAAGGTAGTTTCACGATTCCTTCTACGGGATTAAGTCGAGTGAATTTCAACAACCCGAATCTCAACACCATTGCTCAGTTGCTCGATAACGCCTTACTCACATTGGTTGAAATTGTCCTTGATATTGGTAGCATTCTCAATGGCCTTCCAAACGGCATTGTAGGCACAGCAGGTTCGTCTGGCGGTGAAGTTGATATTTCCTGTTGGACCCAAGTGAAACAAAGTCTACCGACCTCTTCACGTCAATCAGAATCTTTGGGTTCAATGAAGTTTGCATTTGGAAGCAGTGCCCATCCTGTGATTTCAAATTCAGACCATGTTTTACTTTCTCAAGACTCTTCAAATGAGATCGTTGTGGGCAGAATAGGTCCACAGGAACCGCTCGTACCTGTTGCGATGAGCATACGCATGTCAGGAATTACGCATTTTCGTCAATACTTTGACCCAGATACTGAAATCCGAGATATTGTGTTTGAAGGTACAAACACGGAATCTTTGTTGCTCGGCTATGTGTATCATGACGGCGATGACATTGATGATGCCATCAAACAGGCAGCCATCGTATCCAATCGGCCCAACTCACTTCGCATGACACAAACCCCTGTATCACTTGAATATCAGGCAAATTCACCTATTGGTACCATCACATATGGTGGTTCTTCTGAAGATCAACAAAATGCGATTCGTCTCGATGGACTTCCTTCGAATTTCTCGCTCGTTCTCGGCGAAACGATTGGTTATTCAGCACAAGAACCGATGGCTTCGATTCAAATTCAAATGTCAAACGCGAGTGAACATCGAACCATGGATGGAGACCACTTCAGGTATTGGGTCAACAACGATACAAAAGAGGCGAGCCTGAGCGTACAAATTTCAAACATTACATCTGTTCAACGGTTAAGTCCGCTCGTACCGGGTTCAACTGGTCCAGAAGGAAATTCAATCATCGAGCTTGAACGTTCTTCTTCCGCACCATTTTCAGTGCTCTTTGAGGATGAGAGCGTGTACGAAAATCCATTCTTAGGTCTGAATGGGAAAGTGCACATCAACCCATTGCCAGCCGATATCTCGCTCGCATTTCCGAGTGGTCTCAATTCAAATGGAATTGAACTTCCAAGTTTTGGAGATAGAGAAGGTATCCAAGGTGTATCTTTTTTCCTCAGTGATGTCGTTGAAATTGGAAATGTCATCAACGATTTTGTGTATCAAATAACGAGCGATCTTGCGGGCGTCAATGGTGATGAAGAGTCGAATATTTCATTTGGTTTAGACCTCGTCACAGGCCAGAAATTCGATGTCGTTGCCGATTTGAAGAAAGGGAGTAACATTGCCGCCATTCCAGATTGGCAACACGGAATTGGAATGGAGGCTCTTGAAAACACATATCTTGAATTCAATCTTTCAAGGATGCCAACCTTCACCTTATCGAACAGACAAATTATGGAAAATATTCTCGAAGACGGAATGATTACAATTGATGAAAGGGCTCAGGCTGCTACCATCGTTGAATTCCTCAATATCACAGGAGGGCTCGACCTCATATTTGCCTTGGAAGACGGCAAAATCTTCGACACAGAAATTCGAAACCTCAACCTCACACTTCTTGACGAGCAAGGTGTAACTGTTGTCCAACGCCGCTCGTGGCATATGAGGGCATGGTTACCAAGCCTTCCTTCAGGTGCTATCGACATCGCCTACGAGTATACCTTTGAAGATGGCGCACCAATATATCAAGTGGATATCGCTTTGAGTGAATGGCAACCAGAACGTGAGCAGTTCTCTATGGTCATCAATGGTTTACAAGGACGAGACATTGACCTTGTCATCGATGGTTTTGATACATCAAAAGGCCATGATGTACTCATCAACGCTCGGTTTTCAACTCAAGATAGTTACAGCGTGCCGAGATTTACTTTTGATTTGCATTACGACATTGGCATGCGGCTTGATTCAGCCCATGTTCTTCTCGTCGATCATCAAGCATTGACAAGGGTTGAAGCCCTAGCCATTGGTATACCGCAGTCTACTGATGTTTCTGCAACGATTGGTGACATTCTCATCCTCGACCTTACCGTACCTGAGGAATTTCGAATCGAAGGGCATTCTGCTGACTCGCTAATGATCCAACAAATGCGTTATGTTGATGGATTTTGGTGGCCTTCAACAGCGTTTATGCGCAATTTACCGGGTGAAATGCACCTTTCAACATTGACCGATACGAGGTTTGACATCCGTAAACAAATAGCATTCCAAGGCATGCGCACACTCGATTATTCTTCGAATACCGATGATATGGACCTCTATCTCGAAGCCTTTGGTCGTTCAATCGATTCCAAAGGCGATACCTTAATGCTCGCAGAAAACCTTCCACAACGCTTTGTGTTGTCTCCAACCGAGGATTATGGTTTGAGAATTGCATCATCTGGGAAAGGTGTTGAACGTGTGTACCTCAAACAAACTGATATGCCATCATCTCCCGGTGTCACCATCAAACGTGTCGAGGTGATTGGGCAGTATCTCAGTGGTGCTACCATCCACATTCATTCAGGCCCAATGCAATATCCAGTCATTATCATTGACGACATTACGACAGGGCGTATTGTTGCAAGTGCTGAGGCTTATGTTGAACCTGGAGAAATGTATCCAATCATGGGAGATTTAGGTCTCAGCGGACGAGCCGTCTTACTCGATGCTCAATTCACAGGCATACTACCTACTGCGTCATCATTCGGAATCAATGGCATCGTCACCGATTTGTCAATTGTTGGGGAGTTGACAGGGCAAAGGGTCGAAACTCGCCATATCCTGGTTGTTGAACCACTTACAACGCTTCTCATCAGCGGATTATCGATGATTTTTGGGTGATGACATGTTACAAAAAGCCATTGAACAACACGATGATGGTGATTGGGAAGCATCACAAGAAGCAGCAAAGATACTTGAAACCGTTCGTCGCGAAGTGACACCGGTTCGTGTTGGATTTGCGGGTGTGATGATTTTGCTCCTCTTTGGTGTGATTTTTTCAGGTTGGTATTATGCGGTTCCAAGAGATGATGTGACTGTAGAAACGAGGTATATGCAACGCAGTGGTCATTTATTGATGGCTCAAATTCACAACGATGGAAGCAGAGATATTACCGAGGTGACACTCACGATATCGTTTGAAACCGTTGATGGTATTCAACTCGATTCAATTCAACTTAATGTGGATAAAATTTCTTCACATTCTACACTCGCAGGCGATCAACTTGAAATGCACGTGATAGGTTATTCGGTTTGGGATGAGTATGTCATTCATATCCAACTCAAATGGAAAGACTTTGATGGCGAGCGACAGCAACAACAATGGAATCATCAAGTTGGCCATTGGTCCCAAGAGATGTTTTTTGATGAAGCAGATGGAAAAGTTTGGTTCATCGGTTGAAGGGAAATGGTGTTCAAAATGAGGCAACAGAAGGCATTTTTTCTCGTTTTTGTGATGCTCTTATCGATGATATCAGCTACCGTTTCCATCGATGAAAACAGTTCTACGACGGCCGAGTTGGATGATTCCGATTGGGTAGAGTTCGCAGTATCTCCTCATACCTTCAAAGATTTCATTGGCCAAGAAGAGCAACACGACATGGTGGAACAGCGACCTCATACCGCATTAAGCAGTATTGGGGTTTTTGATGAAAACGGATTCCTTCCAACACGTCCACTACCATCTGAATGGTTGATGCCAAAAGATTTCACCCTTCTCATCATCATCGATAACACTGTCTTGATGATGGATGCGAGGAACTCAATTCAAGTGACTCAAGGAATTGAAGTGAGAGAATTTATCGCCCCCTCAGGCCTCTTGGTTCAAGGTACGTCACAAGCCTTGGCATCGCTCACGAAGAAGTCGTATGTCCATTCTTATTCGCCTGCACCCCTCGCTCTCTTTCTTGACGATATGCTACTTGATGCACTCATGTTCGTCGACGGAGAGCATGTCGTTTCCACGATGGAACTTCGAATTGAATCTTGGAGAAATGATGGTGGACTTACCGAAGGCGTTGAAATCAAAGATGACATTGGAGGACACGTGGTTCAAAATTTTGATGCTGTCATGAGTCGACTTGTTGATATTGAATACGAGTGGGATGTTGGCCGAGTGGATGGATATGTTGAGGCTCAACATCTTCGAACATTAGCAAACCAACCTTCTGTACGCAGTGTGATAGTTTCTCCAGAATACCAAATTTTCAATGACAACTCAAGAAATTACATGGGTGTCAACACGATGAAAACCTATTACAACACGAATCTTGATGGTTCCAATCAAATCATTGCAGTTGCGGATGCTGGACTTGATGAAGACCATGGCGATTTCGGAACACGTATCCTCGGCTCTTACGATGTCATCGGTGACGGTTCAACTGCTGACAAACACAGCGGGCATGGAACTCACGTGTCTTGCACAGTCTTAGGCGACGGTTCACGAGGAGGTTACGCCGGTGTCGCACCAGAAGCAGAATTGTATTTCCAAGCCATGGAAAACGACAACACTGGAAATTTTCAGTCGCCTTCCCTTAACAGTCTTCTTGATTCGGCATACAACGCTGGTGCACGAATTCACACCAATTCGTGGGGTTCATCTCAAACAAGCCAGCAAGGAAAATACAATTCAGATACTGAAGATGTGGATGATAACACCAATTACTACGACAGGTATTACACAGGACGAGAAGGCTTGACAGTCCTGTTTGCCAATGGCAACGACGGACCGGGCTCAGGAACGATATCACCCCCTGCAACGGCAAAAAATGCTATTTCTGTGGGGAACCATTTCAATCGAGGACAAGGAGCTCCAAACACCATTTTTGATAGTTCTTCAAGAGGTCCAACAGAAGATAATCGAATCAAACCCGATGTCTTAGCACCAGGAGGTTATGTTCGTTCATGCCTCGCACAAGAAGCAACGGATACAGCCGGTGGGCAAGTACAACCTGGCGGGTGGTATATCCAATACTCGGGGACTTCGATGGCTACTCCAAATGCAGCTGGTATCGCCTCGATGATTCGAGAATACATCATGGAAATAGCACAACGGCCATCACCTCAAGGTGCCTTAATCAAAGCACTCATGGTGCTCGGTGCTGAAGATATTGGAACAAAAAACATCCCAAATAACAACGAAGGATGGGGCCGAGTCAATGTTCGGAACTCGCTTGCTCCTTCCAATGGTCAAGGCATCTGGGTCGATGATCGTTCGGTCATGTCAGGAACTGGAAATTCGAAATCATATTCTTTTAACATCTCACAATCCAATGGCGCCTTGAAGGTGGTTTTAGCATGGTCAGACGAGCGAGGCTCACGATTTTCAAGTTCTCAGTTGGTCAACAATTTGGACCTTGAAGTAACCAGTCCAGATGGTCAATCCACCTATCTTGGAAATGATTTCTCAGGCGGAAAATCGGTCCTTACAAGTACACGAGATACCATCAATAATCTTGAAGTCGTTCTTATTGAAAATGCAATTCAAGGTGTGTGGACAGTTAAAGTCGTGGATACATACCATGGTGGGTCAAAAATACAACCATATGCCATTGCTGTACGAGGACATGGTGTCAATGACCTTCGGCCGGACATTACAATTCTTGCCAATGACTTTCAATTAAGCACTGAGATTCCACAGGTTGGAGAAGATGTGCTCGTCACGTTGCCATTTTTCAATTTGGGCAACGTGAAGGCAGATACATTCAACGTTGAATTTCAAGAAAACGGTGTCGAAGTTGATTCAAAAAGTTTCGATTTGAGTCCGGGTTCAATCAAAAATATTCAGTGGGACTGGAACCCTTCAACCTCAGGTTCAACCACACTTCGCTTCATCATCGACCCTCTTGATGAACTCGAAGAAATTAACGAGAATAATAACCAATTCGACTTTATCGTCAATGTCACCACACCAGGTGTAAAACTTGAATCATCAAATCAAGAGGTCCTCATGTCAAGTTCCAATCAATCAACGACGACATGGCATGTGGACTTAACCAATACAGCTTTGCTGGCAACAAATGCTTCAGTTCAAACTGGCAGTGTTCATTTCGTCGATTCAAGTATTGATCTCGGTTGGTATGTTGGAACGACGGGAACAAATTTTTCCTTGAATGGGCAAGAGAGCACATCCATCAACATCACCTTGGTGCATCCAAGTCCACCGATTCCTGGATTGTACGTAGTTGAATTACTTGGAATTGATGTCGATAATGGTGTGACATATCCATACGAAGTCCATCTTCGCGTTCCTGAAATTGCAAAGGCTCGATTGGAATTTGACTATCAAATTGTCCCAGTGCACCCAATTGAACCCACGAACATCACCGTTCGATTGTACAACGATGGAAACGCCCCGATTGGTTACGATTTGTTTCTTGGTGCTCCTGCAGGATGGACAGCAGGTTTCCTTGATTTAGGTATTGAAGCAGGTGCGATTTCGGGTTCAACTGGCCTTATAGAAGCAGAGAGTTCGAGGGAAGTTGGCTTGATGTTTACTCCTCCTCAAATCATGACGGCGGCCCAAGCGGAGCGAACTGTTGTTCTCACTGCCATCAGTCAAACTGAACACCAGAAATATATCGAATTTGAAATTCCAATTCGAGTGATAGCAGTCAAAGACATTCAAGTTCAATTAGAAACTTCGCTCGGAACTATTCGACCCAACTCATCCGTTACGATGATGCTCAGCATTGAAAATATTGGAAATCAAGATTTATTTTTGATTCCATCCCTTGAATTACCCTCCGGATGGACATCTCAAACAACATTGGAGCAGTTTAACTTAGAGTGGCAAGAAACAAAGAACATCCTCTTTTCGCTGAAAGCAAATTTAAATGCTAAATCGGGGCAAGTAAAACTCAATTTCGACAACGGCTCAACTCGTTTTTCTTGGAGCGAAATACTAACCGTTGAAGCCTTACCACAACCAACAGTGGATTTTGTTTCGCTTGAATATCGTGGAGAAAGATACGATACATTGCTTGGAAATGGTGCTCAACCAAGTAGCACCGAACTTGTTTATACATGGTTGCTCAGCAACACAGGTACCACCGAATGGCGTCCATCGACATTGCTCAATCTCGATGCAAACCTTGTTGGTGATTGTGACCAAGTCGATGAAATCACACAAAACAACCCAGTGCCAGTGAAGTGCAGAATTCTCATACGAAATGATGCTCAACCGATGTCTCAACCTTCGTTCACGGTTACTTTTGCAGATGATAACGCAAGCATTGTCAAAACTGTTGGGCTTGTTGTGGCCCCGGTTGAACGTTATGATTGGAACCTTGTATCCTTGCCTCAATTTACAACAGGCACGGAGAGTACGATTGTGGTGCAACTCAAGAATTCAGGTAATGTTGCCTTGCAAAGAAGAGTTGTGATTGGACCAGTGAGTGATTGGGACATTTCGGTCGATGGTGAAGACATACTCACACTTGAACCAGGCCAAGATGTCTTGATTCGATTAAACACAATTTCGCACAAACCTTCGACTCGAGAAATCTCAATTGAGTTGACAGAAAGTGACGCAGATAGCCGGTTTTTCAAAGTTGATGTAGCATCGACTGGAGAACCAATCGGCAGTGGTGACAGTACATTATCCAATTCTGTTATTGTTGCAAGCATTTCATTTTTCCTTCTTGCTCTTTTAGCCGCTGTTGGAACGATGCTTTGGAGACAGAGAACACATGCAACTAAGGATTTGAAGCCTATGCCTCTTCCTACCTCGTTCCAGCCACCAATGCACCCTCAAACCCAGCAACATCAAGTTCAAACACCTATTTTGCCTCAATCTGCAGCGGAAGTTCCAACCAAACCTCAAGTCGTTTGCTGGTTGTGTAGGGATGGAATTGAGGGTCCTACACTTGCTTGTGGAGAATGTGGTGCGAGATACCATAACTCGGAATCATGCAAGCCTGATATGGAATCGACATGCGAAAATTGCGAAAATCAATGTTCAAAATTTGTCCCAATCATCTCTTGAAGAACATAAAAAACTGACACCCATGAGGACAGGCTTTTGATAGGAGGACTTCCACCCGTTTTCTATGGGCCGAGCGGAGGCGTTGTCTTCAACCTCTAAAATTCGTGCAATATCACTCATGGTTTTGCTCCTCACATCGGTTTTGCCGCTCTTCGCCTCGCCTGTTCTTGCGGATGGAAGAGATGCTTCAATTACTGTTCAAGCCATTCCAACTTCGCTTGAAGTTAACCCAGGAGAAGCCGGAGAATACACCATCCGAGTCTACAATACTGGTTCTGACCCAATTACCGTCTCACTTTCTTCAAATGAAGACGCAACACAAGAATGTAATTCCTACAATTCGGTGATCCAACAAATTTCTGGCCAAATCGAATCAAATTCCTACGAAGAAACTTCACTCAATATCTCACTCACGCAAACCGCAGAAGGTAGTTGCGAAACAACCATCACTGCGAATGCTCAACTTGTTCCACCTGCTGTTGGTGCCCCTGCGCAAGAATCTGTCAGCGTGACGACCACTGCAGGAGATGGTTCAGGTAGTGCTTTGTTTGGGATTGACGTTACTATCAATAATGCCGATAAAAATTGGAATGGGGAGGAATCAATTGATTACACCATTGAACTTGAAAACACTGGGCAGTCTGATGCCAATGTAAACTTAGCCTTGAATGATGGTACTGGTCCCGGATGTGGCTCATCATCGGATATCACAGTCACACTGAGTGAAACCACACTAACCGTTGGGAGCGACGACACCGAAATTGTCACCGCTACCGTTGAGACACCAGACGGACAAGCAGCTGACAAATATTGCTGGGAAGTTGAAGCCGTTGTGACCAATGACCCCTCCCAAGAGGCAAAAGATTCTGAAGAATTTTCGCTCAACGTTCCAGAATTGCACACATGCGATGTTGTTTTGAACAAGAATTCCGTTAGTGTTGACCCAGGGAAGGAAGGGACCATCAAAGCGACATTTTCCAACACAGGAAATGATGACTGGACACTTACTGCAGGAGGCGTTGGTGCCAAAGCTGCATGGATTGGGATGGATGATGGCCAAGCTGCGTCTGGTCTTCTGGAATACGACAATGGAGACGGCCAGCGTATTGTCAACATGATTGTCACACCCGACGATAGTGTGAATGCGGGTTCAGAAACGGTCGTTAGCATCGTCGGTAAGGAAGGCAACAGCGTCAAATGTTCTGCAGACCTTCGAATTATTGTAGGCCAATCCAAAGGTGCGAGTATTAGTGCATCAACGACATTACTACCGAAAATTGAACCTGGCACGAGCGGGTCGTTTTCCGTCACCGTTCAAAACGAAGGAAACGGTATGGATACGCTACGAGTTGCCTCCTCAGCACCCCCGAGCGGCTGGGCTGTACGATTGTCTGAATCAACGGTTTCTGTCGGCTCAAAGCATGGTTCAGATGACACAGCAACGATCGATGTCACAGTGGATGTACCTCTCAATGCGCTTGCAAGCGACCAAGTTCAAATCACGATGAATGTTCTACCTTCGAATGGTGGGGCTGCGTATGACAGTGTGACTATTTCAGTGACCGTGGCAGAATACCATGCAATGGATGCAACGGCTCTTTCCACAGACCAAACAGGTCGCTCAAGTACAGAAGTTCGATTCCCAATCGAGGTTGATAACCAAGGCAATGTTCAGGACACGATGCGATTTGCAATGATGTCACAAACAGCATCGCCCGGATGGGCAACGCACTTTGAAACTGAAAGTGGTTCACCGTTTACCGAGATTGATATTGCTCCACGCTCCACACTCACTGTGTACTTCGTTGTGAGCATTGACGGCGAAGAAGAACTGGAAAACTCACGTTTCACAGTTCGTATCACCAATAAAGACGACCCGAATTCAGCAGATGACGATGGCGATGGATTGCCAGATAACCAAAGGGAGTTTTCATTCAGGGCGATTCTTTCCAACCGTAATTTCGCCATGGATATGCGATTTGATCAACCAGATTTATCGCCGAGAAGTAAGTCAATTCTTTTACCTCCAGATGGAACAATGACGATGGGAATTTGGATTCGTAACACTGGTGATGGTGCTGATAAGGCTGTCATTTCTATGACAGGTCTTGAAGGCATTGCGACGCGAACCATCAGCATGTATGGATTGCCTGTTGAGGGGGAAATTGATGTGCCCCTCGGTTTTGGAATTTGGAATCAATCATCATCTTCATTTGAAATCGACAATAGTGGTGCACCTATTACGGCCACTTCTCAAGCTGGTATTGAGAACAAAATGCTAGAACAAGGCAAGGTCGAAGGGTATCAAGCCCGACCATACGAAATCTATGTCGAACTTATGATTCGCGTATCACCTGGTTCTGAAAAAGGCGAGGGAGGATTGCTCAATATTGTCGTGACTAGCTTATCAAACGCTGCAAATCGATCGGGTGCCTTGAGTGTGGCTCTCGAAGTAAACATCATCCATGAACTATCAATGGAAGTTTCAGATTTTGACCCAGGGGAACTCGATATTACCTATGGCGAACGTTCGACTTACGAAGTTATGATTCACAACACAGGTAATATTCGGTCGGAATACCGAATTTTCACCTCTGAAAATCTTCGAGGCTGGTCCGTTGTTTTGGAAGGTCCAAGTGAAGATTGCAGTATGGAAAACGGTGACCTGCTCTGTTGGGTCGAAGCAGGTCAAAGCATTCCAATCGAAGTATCAATTCGACCACCATACCAATCTGAAATCGATGATATTTACAAATTCACACTTTCAGCAGAACCTGTTGAACTTGAAGAAATTGGACGAGAGAACATCGAATTCAAAGTTTCAGGAACCTCGGCCGATAATTTACTTGGTTTGGATGACCGAACAACACTTTCCATCGTAGGAGGTATCGTTGTTCTTGTTTTGCTTGGAGCCTTGCTAATGAGAAGGCGATAAAGATAACACTGCAACGAAGTTTCAGGGTCTCATGAATACCTTTGAGCAGGCGGTCAATGAATAACGCTTATTGAGGGCCCACAAGTCCGAAAGGGTAAGAGCGTATGCTCTATCGGGTGAATGAAGTGACAAGTTTCGATTCTGTTCCTGCAGAGTACCTCTCAATCGGCATTTTGACCATCGTCGGAATACTGATGCCGCTCACGAATTTTATCATCACTTGGGTGGTTCGACCAAGGGTCGATCCTGCTCGCCCACACATCACAAAATCTTACTTGCTTGAAGGCTATGAACGAGACCACAGTTTGTACCCTCGTCGATTGACAACCTTCGAATGCGGGAGTGAACCTGTTGGGGAAGCGATGATTCAATTCCACTTCCAATATTACTGGTACGCCATTATTTTCCTTGTCTTTGATGTAGCGTTCATGTTCCTCGTGCTTGGCGGTATGCTCGTTGGAGATGCAACATCGGAATCTCTTGCAGCCGCTGAACGCAGTGATGCAATCGAGAATGCCAAAGCAGCATCACTCGTCCTCCTCGGATTCTTCACCATGGTCTCCCTTGGTGTTTGGTACGTGTTCAGAAAGAGAGGTCGAATTTACATTTGAGGTGAAAGGATGGGTACGCAAGAAGAGAATTATGCTGCATTCAATAGTAAAGCGTTGCTTGAGGTCGTTGGTGATGTCACCGATGAGGCCCTCAAAGCCACGAAAATCAAGCAATTTTTGAGTGTCTTAGCCGGACGATTTTTCAATTGGGCAGGTCGAAAATCACTCTTTACCCTTCACTTGGGAATCAAATGCTGTGCCATCGAAATGGCCGCAGCAGCAACACCAAGATTCGACGGTGACAGATTTGGTGTGCTGTTCCGTTCCTCGCCAAGACAATCTGATGTTCTGCTCGTGAACGGACCAATTTCCAAGAAGTTCGCTGACAAAATCGTTCGTTTGTGGGAGCAAATGCCAGAGCCAAAATACTGCATTGCTATGGGTGAATGTGCAATTTCCGGAGGGCCATACTTCCAATCGTACAATATTCTTGAGGGTGTAGATACCGTGATTCCTGTCGATGTGTATATCCCCGGATGCCCCCCAAGGCCTGAAGCACTTATCGATGGTTTTGGTTTGCTACGTGAGAAAATCATTCGAATCGGTGCAGCACCAAGTTCTGGACGCAAGGGCGAGAAGCCTGTAATCGTAGGAGAGGACTGAACATGGGAATGAAAATCACCTTGGAACAAAACACTGCTGCTGCAGAAGATTGCGCAAGTCGAATCGAGAAAAGATTCGGGGGAACAGGCATTACATGTTCTGTTGAACACCACTCCAATGCCCTCAAAATGGCTTTTGTTCGAATAACAACGCCCCCACAGCACTGGCCTGCTCTTGCAAAATGGCTACGATTTGATTTAGGCGTTAATCATTGTTCGATGATTACAGGCACCCACTTTCCAGATGGTGGGGCTGACCGAGGTTGGGAAGTTGCCTACCACTTCATGCGTCAACCAATTCAAAACCAAGCCCCTCACACACAATGCGTTCACATTGCTGAATCACTCAAAGGTGACGATGTGCCGATGGAATTTGAAGTACTCATTCCTCTTGCGAACAACAACACACCTTCAGTGCCAAGCGTCCAAAACATTTGGGTCGGTGCTGATTGGAATGAAAAGGAAACTTGGGATCTTGTGGGTATTCAATTTGAAGGACATGAAAACATGCATCGAGTCCTCAATCCTCACGATAGCCCTGAAGGTTTCCATCCACTACAGAAACAACACAAGATTCGATATCACGAACACAATGAGATGTACGATGATGCTCAAGGTTTCTTGAGAAAGCCAGCGGATGAGGGCCGCGTCAAGTAGGTGATATCATGGCACAAATGTGGATTACAATGGGTCCTCAGCACCCAATGACTCACGGACTTTGGACCCTTCGTGTCAAAGTTGATGGAGAAACCGTGGTTGATACCGAAGCCGAACTCGGCTACATTCATCGCGGAGTTGAGAAAATTTCCGAATCAAGAGACTTTACTCAAATCACTCCTTATTGCGACCGTCTTTGCTATGTGAGCGCCATGACATGGGCAAATTCATACATTTATGCTGCCGAAGATTTGCTCGAGGTCGAAGTTCCCGAACGAGCAGAATATATTCGGCTCATCGCTGCAGAATGTCAACGACTTGCTTCCCACCTCATGTGGCTCGGTGCCTTCGGCCCAGATATTGGAAGTCTAACGCTCATGACATGGTGTATGCGTGACCGTGAAATGTTCCTTGACCTACTACAGGAACTCGGCGGGTCTCGAATGCACTACAATTATCCTCGTGTAGGGGGAGTGAAGCGAGATATTCCAATCGGATTTGCTGACAGACTGGTAGCAAAAATCAAATTGTTCGAGAAGCGAATTGATGAATACGAAATGATGCTTGACGAATCGACCATTTGGCTTGTTCGACTGCAAGGTGTGGGTTACGCTCAAGCCGAGGACATGGTAAATTCGGGTGTTACTGGCCCAAATGTTCGAGCAGCAGGTGTCAACTACGATGTACGTTGGGCACATCCATATTCGGTGTATGACCAAGTTGATTGGGAGCCAGCTGTTGAAAAACCAACTTCAGTTAAAGGTGCAGATTGTTACGACAGATACCGAGTCCGTATGGAAGAAATGCGCCAATCCTGTCGAATGATTCTCGATGCAATCGAAAAAATCCCGGGTGGGAAAAACACCAATTATGCCAATGGCGATGAAATGATTCAATCAAAAGCGCCAACTCGTGCACCAGAAGGTGCAAGCGGTTTCAGCAATTATGAGTGCACTCGTGGAGCCTCCCAATTCTACATTCAAGGCGGCGGTGATGGTCGTGGAAAGAATCCATACCGACTTTCGATTCGTTCTCCAATGTTCATTACCATTCCATATGTCGCAAAGACAATGATTGGCTACAAAGTTGCGGATATTCCAGCAATCATGGGTAGTTTTGACCCATGTATTGGGGAGACCGACCGTTGAGGTGATACTATGGATGACGCATATGACTTACGCACATTCCTTTCCAACATCGTCGATGATGTTGTTCACACAGCCGTTGAGGGTACTGCACTCGAAGACAATGCCGACGCCCTCGCCTTTGGTCTTGGGACATTCCTCGTCGTGAATGTTGTCTTTTTGATGCTGTTCTTTTCCCAATTCGCAATTCTATGGATTGAAAGAAAAGCCGTTGCACGAATGCAGGACCGTTATGGTGCTACAACGGCCCTTCGCTCGTTGTGGGTTGGCGAGAATGGAACCACTGCTGGTGAATGGTGGAACATGTTACCCTTTGGCCTCGGAAAACCAATCGGTGCAGTGCATGGTTGGTTGAATACAAAGTTTGGCAATCGCGACGAGAAATTCGCAACCGTTGACCGAGTTAACAACAGGTCGTGGATGGGCTATACGATTTTACCTGGATTCTTCCAAAACGTAGCGGACGGCATGAAATTCCTCGTCAAGGAACATATGGTGCCACAAAGGGCAGACCGATTAATCTTCGAAGTTTCACCATTCCTCATCGTTTCATCCACTCTCCTTATACTTGGTATGATTCCTCTCTCAAGCGGCATTTATGCTACAAATCCCGACCTCTCGATTCTGTATGCAATTGCGATTTTCGGAATTGCACCAATTGGTGTATTTTTTGCAGGATGGTCATCAAACAACAAATACACACTCATCGGCGGTATTCGGTCCGCAGCACAACTTACTGCGTATGAAATTCCACTGCTTTTGACCTTGCTCTCCGTTGCAATTTTGACTGGAACATTCAACATCATTGAGAGCATTCATTTCCAACATTCCGCTGGTGTTTGGAACATTTTCTTGATGCCATTAGGGGCTGGTTTGTTCCTTATTACCATGATCGCTGAAGTTGAACGTGTTCCGTTCGACATGCCCGAAGCAGAGGCTGAACTTGTCGAAGGATGGTGGACCGAATACGGAGGAATGCGATTTGGTATGCTGTTCATGGCAGAATACATTCGTACCTATGCAGCATGTTTCCTCTTCACCCACTTCTTCCTTGGCGGTTGGCACTTACCCTTCCACGGAACGATTGGAAGCATCGAATTTCTTGGCATTGGGGCCGCATATCAAATGATACCAGGTGCAGGTGTAACGCTCATCAAGTCATGGCTTGTGTTCCTCATCGTCTTCGTTTGGGCCCGATTCGCCCTCGCTCGTATTCGAACCGACCAAATCCTCGAATTTGGATGGAGAATGCTCCTTCCACTCGCAGTGCTGCAAGTGATTCTTGCTATGGTCTACCGACTCTACTTCTTCGATGCAGGTGGCATGGACGACTCGGTTTCTGGTGGAATGGCTTGGGATTTGTACGGCATCCCAATGCTTGTGCCTATTCTCACAACTCTCTTTTGGACAGGATTGTTCGTCATCTATCTCAATGATGAAGGCAAATCAGCCAACGAAGAACGAATGTTCCATGTTCATACAGTGGAACCTGCGGGGACCGTAGTCCCAGGAACGGAGTGAGGTGAAGCCATGCCAACACATCCACATGCACGACCAAATTTTAGAAACCTCTTCTGGTATCCATTCAAAATTACATTGATTACAGCACTTCGAACATTCCCGTTCATCGGGAAGCGATTCGGAAATAAGTTGGGAGCCTATCACAACACATCTCACCCAGAATTCCTTGATGACGGAAGTCGAGTTCGTGCTCGTTCATCTGCTATTATGAACGACGTTGAGAAGCAAGAATTTGCACCAGACCGTGTGACATCAGACCTCAAACCAACGCTTTGGAAGCCTCAAACTGTCCAATATCCATACGAACGACTCGAAGACATGGAACCTTGGCTTTTCGTTCCAGGCAATTACAACGGTCGAATTGGTGTCATTTGGGAAACTTGTACCGCTTGTAAAATGTGTGTCAATATTTGTCCAAACGATTGTTTGCACATGACCACTGAGTTGAGAGTGGATGTTCTTGATAGTGCTGAGGGTGAATATGGAGGCTACGGTGTGGACCTCGAAGTTGGCAAATTTGCCGCAAAGAAACTCGATGAAGTTGCTGAAGCACAAACTCAATTCAATCACGTGACCGCTCACGAAGATGTACCTCAAGAGTGGCGATTTGGTGAGGTACTCGACCTCTCCTCTTCAACAGCCACCATCCGATGGAACGATACTGGAACAGAAGAAGTCGTTGACCAAACAGACCTCCACACTGCCGATGACCAAATTGTCTCAGGCAGAATTGACATTGGCCGTTGTATGTTTTGCGGATTGTGTATGGAAGCGTGCGGTTTCACATCCTTCTTCATGACCAACGAATACGATGGCATGTCCGGATTTACTCGCCAAGATCTTTGGTTCGATGCAAGTCGAACTCGTGTGTTACCATCGGTTCACCAAGAAGCCGTTGATGAGGAGTTAGCAAAGCGTGCTATTAAGGAACGAGATAAGCGTGCTAAGAAGGCGGCAAAGGAGGAGAACTGAAATGGACATAGCGACCATTGTTGAATCAGCCGTATTCTTTTTGTTTGCGACCATCACCATCGTTGGTGCTTTGGGTTTGATTTACGCTCAAAGAGTAGCTCACTCGATGCTTTCACTGATTTTTTGTTTCATGGCAGTGTCTGGAATCTTTATTCTTATGGGAGCAGAATTTCTTGCCGCAATTCAAATTCTCGTTTACTTAGCGAGTGTTGGTCTTGTTGTCTTGTTTGGTATCATGCTCACACGAAGGCAAATCTTAGAGGAGGATTTTGAATGAAATTTCTTTCTCTTATGACCCGAATTGGTCTTCTTGCCCTTGGTTTTATTCTCATTGCTACCGTGAACGCAGACTCCGTTTGGGAGGAATCAAGCGATGAGGTGCCGACAACTTCAGGCCTTGCTGACGACTTACTCAACGAATGGGGCCTTCCCCTTCTTGTGCTCGGCATTTTGATGGCTGTCGCCATGATTGGTGCTGCGTACCTTGTTCGTGACGAGAGAATGGAAAATCTCCTGTGGGAATTTGGAGGTGAAGAAGAATGATCGACCCTGCATGGGTTTCAGGCCTTGCGGCTTTACTCTTCATCATCGGCCTTGCCGGTGCTTTTACTCGAAAAAATGCCATTATTGTACTTATGTGCATCGAATTGATGCTCAATGCAGCAAATCTCCAGTTTGCCGCAGCAGCGGTTCATCACGGAGACACCACAGGATGGGTCTACACGCTTTTTGCTATCGCTATTGCAGCGAGTGAAGTTGCTATCGGTTTGGCGATTTTCCTTGCCATGTATGGAAAGCATGAATCAATCACATTGGACGATGTCAATGTGTTAAAGAATTGAGGTGATATGATGGGTTCAACAGGTACAACAGAAACTATTCATAGCAGCGTTATTGATTTTGCACCATACATTGTTTTTCTTCCAATGATTGCTTTTCCAATCATTCTCCTCTTTGGGCGATTGTTCAATGGCAACAAAGTGTGGGTGACCACATTCAAGGAAGGAGGAATTTTTGCTCTTGCCACCATGGCAACGAGCCTACTTCTTGCTCTTTTGCTCATTAAAGACTACATTGGAGCCTACGGAGATGACAGTAAAAACGCACTTCATGTCTTTGATTGGTTTTCCTCAGCAATGTGGGATGGCGGAGCAACAACCTCAGAGATTTCGTTTGGGTTTGGCCTTTACATCGACCATATTACGGTCATGTTGTTGTTCATTGCATCATTCCTCTGTCTTCTCATTAACACCTTCGCCATTGGATACATGAACACCGACCCAATCAACAAGAACCGAAATCATCGATTTTATGCTGAATTTGTGCTGTTCTGTGCTGGAATGCTCGGCATGGTCCTCGCTGATTCGTTCCTTTGGTTGTTCATCTTTTGGGAATTAATGGGTCTGTGTTCCTACCTGCTCATTGGATTCTACTACGAACGCCCAAGCGCTGCATACGCCGCAAAGAAAGCCTTCCTCACCACCCGTGTTGGTGATGTGTTTCTCATGGTCGGTCTTGCAATGCTTTGGCATCTATTTGGCTCGCTTGATTATGCGGTTGTCTTCAAACCCGAGAATATCGCAGCCGTTGACCCAGCATCGCTTCAATGGGCTCTTGGTATGATGTTCATTGGAGCAGTTGGTAAGTCCGCACAATTCCCACTCCACGTGTGGCTACCCGATGCAATGGAAGGTCCAACACCAGTCTCTGCGCTCATCCATGCTGCAACGATGGTCAATGCAGGATTGTATCTGGTCGCCCGAATGTTCCCATTCTTTGGTGCTGAAGCTATGCATGGAGAACTCGTTGACCTTGCCTTCATTATTGCAAGTATTGGTGGAATTACCGCTGTGATGGCTGCAAGTATTGCATTCGTTCAAATGGACCTCAAGAAAGTCCTCGCATACTCCACGATGTCACAACTTGCCTACATCTTTACCGGTCTTGGCTGTGCATTATGGCTTGCAAATTCACTCGATTGGCATCACGACGATGACGCCCATTACATCGTGATTGTCGCCTTTGGTGCCGCACTCTTCCACCTCTTCAATCACGCAATGGCCAAAGGTATGCTGTTTATGGCAAGCGGTGCGGTCATTCACGAAGTCCACCATGCTCATCACCATTTACACCATGATGAACATCATCACCATGACCCCAAAGAACTCTACATGCTTTCAGATTACCTCGTTGGTAAGAAAATGAGTGTGTTTGAATTTTTCAAATCCATCGACCTTGATAGTTCTGGTGAAATCGACATGTACGAATTCCAAACCGCTCTCAAGAATTCTGAGATTGCAGATTTGCCTCCTTGGGAAATGGGCGACCTCATGAAAGCAGTTGACCTCGATAAAAATGGTACCATTAACGTTCCAGAACTTGATTTGGCCCTTGGTCGATTAAAGGGTAAGACCTACGAAGAACATGAACACGATGACCACCATGATGACCACTTTGATGCTCAATCGATGGAGAACATGGGCGGCTTAGCCTCCAAGATGCCAATCACGGCTACGGCTATGCTCGTTGGTTCTCTTTCAATCATGGGATTCCCACTCATTGGTGGATTCTGGTCGAAGGAAGGCATCATTGCGAACGCATGGAGAGTTGGTCTTGAAGACCCACGCTTCTTCTTCCCAGCAGCATGTGTGTTGCTCGGTGCAGCAATGACTGGATTTTACATGTCCAGAATGTGGCTCAAAACATTTGCAGGCTCACCGAACAATGAAGTCGCTGCACATGTGGGTCCGACCAATACTTGGATCAAGATACCACTTTTCACATTGACATTCGTCAGCCTTGCAGGCATTATTTTCGCTGGTATGGGCTTTACACATTGGGCACCAGATTCAGGTTATGCATTCATGTCAGAAAAGGGCCTGCTCAAAGGTATCGGCTACGAACTTGGACATGCCTTTGCGAACCATGATATGTTCTTCTTTACGCTTACATACATCGCAATATTCCTCGGTGCAATTGTTGGCCCTGGTTTGGCCCTCTCATTGTACGGTGGTGCACTTGATGAAGGTGAAAAGGCAAAACCATGGTTCACTCCAATCTTGATGCTCAATGCAGCAATCAAAGGACGATATTCATGGGATAATTCAGCCTTTGCGACTTCAAGTCTTTCAAGGGCATTACAAAATCGACTCTACTTCGACCACTATTACGACATGGCGATGCTCAAGATTGTCGCAGCGTTTTCACTCAAAGCAGCATATGCGGACAGTAAATTCATCGACGGGGCCATCAAGACCATCGAATCCAGTTCACAAAGTGCATCAAGCACACTACGTAAACTGACGACCGGTTCAGCACGTGATTACATTCTCATGGCTGCGGTTGGAACATTGATGTTGTTTGGACTCATTTGGGGGGTGATGTCTTGACCGATTACATTTCACTTCCATTGATTGCTTTCCCACTCGCATCAAGTTTGATTTTACTGATGTTCGTCTCGAATCTCACGGAAGAAGCAAAGCAAAAGATTGGACCAACCATTCGAATGGCTTCGCTTATCTTTTCACTGGTCATGCTCGGTCTGACCACTGGCATGTTCTTCGAGTATTTCGGGGATTTTGAGGGCTGGGAGGGCATTAACTTCAACACTTTTGAATTTGAAGAACGTTACCTTTGGATTGAGTCACTTGGAATTTACTGGAGTGTCGGTCTTGATGCTCTTTCGTTCCCGATGGTCTGGCTCACGACGTTCCTTCTACCAGTGACCATCATTGCAACTTGGCATGAGAAGTCAGCTGCCACCTATTTCCCACTTCTTTTAATGATGGGTGGTGCACTCATCGGTGTATTTGTCGCCCTTGACCTTTTCATGTTCTATGTGTTTTGGGAACTTACCTTGATTCCGATGTTCTTCCTCATTCTCAAATGGGGCGGTGACGATAGGAAATACGCTTCACAGAAGTTCTTCATCTACACTTTTTCAGCATCCGTTGTGATGTTGTTGGGTCTGATCACCCTCTACTTCTTGCAAGACACGACCTCGCCACTTAATTACTCAGGTTCAATGACCAGTCGTACCTTTGACATACCGACCATCATCGATGCGTCAATGATTGCAAACACCGATGGCTGGTTCCTTGGAGAAAGTGTCCAGAAGATTTTGTTTGTTATGCTCATGCTCGGATTCCTTGTGAAATTACCGTCTGTGCCGTTCCATACTTGGTTGCCTGATGCCCACGTCCAAGCACCGACTGGTGGGTCGATGTTGCTTGCTGGTGTCATGTTGAAGATGGGTGCTTACGGAATGTTCCGATTGCCCTTTTCTTTGTTCCCTCATGCCATGCAATCATTCCAATTGTTGCTGATGATCTTCGGAATGGTTTCTCTTGTTTGGGGTGCTGTCGTGTGTCTTGGACAAACAAATTTGAAGAAAATGGTTGCATATTCCTCAGTTTCTCACATGGGTGTGATTCTCATCGGCGTTGCGACAATGCAACCACTTGGTTGGGCTGCAGCCCTTTTCATGATGTTTGCTCACGGCATCATCAGCCCAATGCTCTTCGCAGTGTGTGGTGCTTTCAAACATCATTACCATTCGATGGAAATTGGTGCCATGCGAGGAATGGCCAAACACTCACCTTGGTTAGCGACGTCAATGATGTTTGCATGGATGGCATCACTTGGCCTTCCATTACTTGCAGGTTTCGTAGCAGAAGTTATGATGTTCATCGCCCTATGGTACTTCATTGTCGCAGAAGGATGGAGCATTTGGTGGATGGCTGGTCCTCTTGTGGTGCTTGTCGTGACCGCAGCCTACTACCTATGGTCGATGCAAAGGACAATTTTCGAAGGTGGAGACGAAACACAACCACCAGCTTCGATGGATGGACATGCTATCCCAGACATCACGAATGCGGAGAAGTTTGCCATGATCGTTCTCGCAGTGTTCACCATTCTGTTTGGTATCTTACCATGGATCGCTCTTGATATGATGAGTGATTGGACGCATCAAATTTTTGATTCTGTTGTCTTACCAATCCTCGGTGGATTTGAAGGAGGTGCCTAAGATGAGTGGCGCATCAACCAAAGTCATGCAACCATTTGATGAAGGATTTGTTGAGGCATTTGCACCTGAGATGACCCTGTTCATCGGATTGCTCGTCTTGATAATTGTGCCAAATTTAGGTGATGGAAAGTTTAGGCTACCACTTACCAATATTCGATTGCCTTGGTTCTTTGGTGGAAAAAGGCATAGTTTTGAACGAGACCCAAGGCTACCCGGTCTTCTTGCTTCCGTGTTTGCTTCTGTCGCATTTTTGTTGACCCTCCTTTCGTTTGTCGGCGGGATGCACTCTATCGAAGTTGAATCTGCTTCAGGTCATGACCTTCTCACCGTCAATGAATTTAGTCGATTGTTTGAATTGATTTTCTTTGGTGCAATTTCGCTTGCTTGTATATCATCTATGAATCGACTCACTCCACACGCATCCGATGATCGAACCGCAAATGGTTTGTTTAACAATCGTAGGCAAGCAGATTTCTACATTCTGCTGATGACCACTGCAATCGGTATGTCAATAGTGGCCCTAGCTCAGGACCTTTTCTTCTTGTTTATCGGTCTTGAATTAGCATCGTTCTCAACATATATTCTCGTGAGTTTCCTCAAAGAAACCAAAGAAGGAACAGAAGCCGGAATGAAGTACTTCATCGTCGGTTCCGTTGCTTCTGGCGTAGGCTTGTATGGACTATCCTTGCTTTATCTTTGGTCAGGTTCACTTCAATTCGTCGATTTGAGCACGAAATTTGCAAGCGATGGGTTGGATGCTTTACCACTCGTGGCACTTGGTCTAATTCTCGTTGGTTTTGGATTCAAGGTGAGTGCTGCTCCATTCCACTTTGCAGCACCAGATGCTTACGCAGGTTCGATGAGCCCGATTGCCGGCGTTCTTGCTACGGCGAGCAAAGCCATGGGAATGGTTGGATTAATCCGAATTCTGCTTGTGCTCGCCTCTCCAGATATGTCTGACGAAGGAACAGTTTGGCTCGTCGCCATGGGTGTTTTTTCCGTTGTGACCATGACATGGGGTAATCTTGCAGCTCTTGGTTCAACAAATCCAAAGCGTATGCTCGCTTATTCCTCAGTTGCTCATGCGGGATACATGCTCGCTGCAATCACAGCGGTTGGAGCATGGAATTGGGATTCGACCCTCTCAGGAGACGCTGCTGAAGCGGCTACAATGGTTTTGACAGCCCTCATGTTCCACATGGTCGTCCTCGTTTGTTTCAAACTCGGAGCCTTCTTGGTCATCTCAATACTTGAATCAGAAGGAGGAGGACATACACTTGAATCCCTTGGTGGTCTTGCAAAGCGGGAGCCATTCCTCGCCGTGACGATGTTCATCTTCATGCTTTCACTTGCTGGTGTTCCACCACTCGCTGGATTCATGTCGAAATTACTCGTCATTATGGGGATTGTCAAGGTTGCAGCAGGCGATATTGGAGCAGCTCTGGCGAGTGGCGAATCCATATCATTCTCTGATATCCATTGGGTTTGGTATCTTGCATTGGCCATGGTGATTAACTCAGCAATTTCTGTCTATTACTATCTTCGAATTGGAATTGTCATGTTTTTCCATGACGCCCCAACAGGAAAAACTCTCCTTCCACAAGGAAATTCAGTCCGATTAGCAATCATTGCATGTCTCACATTAACACTTTACTTTGGCGTAGCATCTGATGGCTTGATTGAAGTTTGTCAATCTGCTGCGGAATCCTTGCAGGCTTCGTGGCAGAACTAAGCATATATTCACGTGTAATTCATGTGATGAATTCAAGAAGGGTTGACGTGTGGGAGAAAATGGCGAGCGTTGATGAGTCGAAGGCATGAAGAAAAAGTCGATGCAGAAGAACTTGCGCGACTTGAAGACGAAGGTGGTCAAGGCGACTCCAACATTCGTGTCAAAATGCCCGATAAGAGAATCAACGAAATGTTTGCACTCGCAAAACAAATTCTCGGAGGTCGTCGCGTTACCGTTCTCTGTGAAGATGGCGAAGAGCGCATGGCACGAATACCAGGGAAGATGCGTCGACGTCAATGGGTCCGTGAAAATGACCTCATCATCGTATGGCCTTGGGACTTTCAACCAACAAAGGCGGATGTCAAACACCGTTACACAAAAACCCAGGCGATGTATTTGTCTCGAAAAGGGCTTTTGAACGAGGTGGTTGATGATTTCGGAATGGATGTTCGAGTTGATGAGGAAGGGGAAGATGACCTCTTTGCATCCAGTGTTATGCTTGATGATGACTTTGAAGACGAGGAAAAATCATTTGAAGAAACATCCGATGACGATGACATGTTCACCTCGGAAGACGATGACGACGACATGTTCGCCACCGAAGATGATCGAGATGTTGTTGAATCAGCCCCACCCGAATCAGTTGAGGCAGAACCATTTGTTGTCAAAGAAGAATACATTGAAGATGAAGAATTCACCGAAAATGATGATGATGACGACGATGAAGTTGATGCCCTTTTTGGTTGATACGCTATGAGGCTGGCGTATGGGCGGCGACGAACATTGGGATGAAATTCGTCCTCGGTCAAATAAAGGCAAAAAGAAAAAGCAGTATGCCACTGAAGAAGAACGCTTAGATGCTGAATTTATCGAAGCGGAAGGTGCAAAATTTGTCAAATCTCTCGAAACCCAAGCGGGAACATTTGCATGGATGAAAGAAAAACGATACAGTTCAATGTTCAACGAAATTGAATCGGGCATTCAAGGTGTGCTTGGCAAAGGGCAATTCGAGTGGGTTGACCGACGAGTCTTCGACCAAGTGTTTGATCGCCTTACGCTCATGGCACTGTTCAAATTGATGAAAAGTGGAGTTGTCGATACAATAGATTATCCAATTGCTAGAGGAAAAGAAGCACACGTTTTTCATGGTACCTCCGCAGATGGAAAGGAAGTTGCAGTAAAAATATTCCATACATCGAATGCTGTTTTCAAAAATTTAGTACAATACATCGAAGGTGATATGCGTTTCAAAAACATCAAGAAAAAACATCGTGACCTCGTTGAAGTTTGGGTGCGTAAAGAATTTCGGAATTTAACGAGATTACACAATTGGGGGTTGTCTGTTCCAGAACCCTTGGGCGTTCACAAAAATGTCCTCGTTATGCAGTACATAGGAACAGAAGAGGGGCCTTCTCCGAAATTAAGAGAAGTCGATATTGAGAACACAGAAGAAACCTACGCTCTTCTTGTTGAATTTCTTGCTGTAGCTTGGCAATGTGCCGAACTTGTTCATGGTGATTTTTCACCTTACAATATTTTGTATCATGCTGAAGTCCCAACGGTGATTGACGTTGGTCAAGCCGTGGTTTCAACGCATCCTAAGGCGCAAGAATTTTTGGTACGAGATGTCAAGAATTTAGTCGATTGGGCTCAGAAGGCTGGAATTGAAATCGAAGTAGCCGATTGCATGTATGACATTCTTCACATGGATGTATCGAACTATTCGATGAACTAATCATTCTTCTTCCCATACGATGCTTTCATCCTCGGCAAGTTCCATGACTTCTTCGACTTCATCAGGATTCGAAGGGTCAACTTGAGACGCCTTCATTCTACGGTTTCTACGTTCAGCAGCCAAATCCAATCCGGGAACAAGGTCTTCGAACCGTTGAGATGAACCGACATAGGTGCCCTCTTTTTCTTCAATCATCTCAAGAGCTCGTCCTTGTAAACGAGCACGACGGCGGTCCTTTTCAAGAAAATGAATTACACTGCCATGTTCCGAGCCGCCAGCGAGCATTTCAATGGCTTGTCGGGCAGAGTACAACCCCTCTTCTTCCCCGATGATCACAACCGTTGAATTGTAAATGCTAATTTCAGTGTTGGTTAACTGTTCAATTCTAGTACGAATCTTGCCTTCCCTACCTATAATTCTTGCACGAATTCGGCGTTGTTGATTTGAGCGTTTTCCGACAAAATCTCGCAAATCAACCATTTCAAAGAAATGGTTGTCATCGAGAAGACGTAGTGCTGAATTCGGTGTAATACCTCGCCCAATGGCCTTAATGACATCTGGTAATTTCATTGCTCGGATTGGGTCGTAAGTCCCACTTTCACCCCATACGACTTCAACATCACCGGAATCTGAATCAACTTCGATTCGTTGACATCCTGCAGCATCACGTAAAGCCTTCACGGTGGCTCCTTTTGAGCCAATAAGAACAGCAATCCTGTCCTTGGGTACGCGTGGCAAGGTTTGTCGCATGGCTTTTCGGAATCGCTATTGTTTTTCAATCCGTTGTTTTTCGTTGCCATCTTGAAATGAACAAACCAGCTAAGATGAGGACAAGAATTGAAGGTGCAAACGAAGGTACCGTTCCAGGACTATCAACAGATGCTCCTGTAACAACGAGGTAGTGGTAATTGTTGGCTTCATTGTATTCGTCAATGACGTTGACGTGGTCAATGGTTAATCTCAAATCAAATTGTCCGGTGTTTGGTACTGTGTAATTCCAAATCAATGTCACATTCCCCGCTCCCTGACCACTCACCGCTACGGAACGAGTTTCAAGTATCGTCCATGAAACAGAAGCTGAGCGGTCTGCGGGAGCAGATTCCAAACGGACCATGACCGTTCCACCATATTGCTTATTGTGTTCAAGAACACTCGTGATGGTGATGTTTCCAGTTCGTTCACCTGGACGAACGATGAGTCGGTCAACATTGGTTTCCGAAAGACTCCATGAAAAGTCAATCGAAGGAAGGATTTGAAACGCTGAAGCCTCTGTTGTGAATGTGTTTGAAGCATTGTCAACAATGACAGCTCGCACCATAAGATATTGGCGAGATTTCGATGCCCAATTCGATAAACCGACTTGTGCATCCAATCCTGTTGTCCCAACAGTAATCCATCGGCCTGATAAGTCTGGGGTGTCACCAACTCCATTTCTATCAAAACCGTACTGTACATAACTCGAAGAGGCGTCGATTCCAGAATATGCATCAAAGGCAACAGCAGTCACATTGGCAAGGCCTTGACGGTCTGTTGTCAGTTCGTCAATCAGCCATTCATCAAATTCAGGTGCGGAGGTGTCAACATGAATTGCAATGAATTCTTCAGTGCCGATATTTCCAACTCTGTCCACTGCCCGCATCGAAAGATTGGTGGTGCCTTCATCAAAAGTCAATGTGACCGCATTACTCGTCGTTTGAGTCCACATTGTATCGGTCGGTTGTTTGTACTCAACATAAGCAAGACCAGACCCAGTACCGTCTGAAACAGCGGTTTGCAAACCAGAAATGGTGATGGATTGTGAGTTTTGCCATGTTACACCGGTTCCCACAGTTAAACTCCCAATGGTAGGAGCAGTTCGATCGATTCCGATGTAAATCGTTTTTGTTGCTGTTAAACCCGAATCATCATACACTGTGAGCCTTGGACTCCAAATACCTTCACTCATCGAACCACTTGCCCAAGTCCAACCATAATTGATCGCGGTTGGACCATCGGTTGACGGTGAACCAGGCCCCGGAACTGCAGTAAGTGTGGCTTGTTTGAGGTCATCATCACTTGCTTGCCATGAAAATCCAATGCTTCCATTTGCTTGGATGTTGAACCAAGCCCTATCTGTGCTTGATTCTCCTGTTCCATATGCAGGATTGAGTGCAGAGAATTGTGTAATGATGGGTACTTGATTGGCGATGGAAAAGGTTCCGCTGAAAGCGACTACGGCATCACTAACATCGCTATCCCACAACGTCGCTCTCAAAACATAGGTATCGTTAGTGTAGAGTGTAGAATCAAAAAATGTCACCCATGGAGAAGACGATAGATTCTTGACCGTTGTAAACGTCGAATTATCATCTGAAATTTCAATGAGAATAGAATCAACAGTTCCTGTTCCACTGATGGTAAAGGAAAGGGTCATCGAACCTGTAATTTCCTCATCTTGTTCAGGAGCACTGTTGAAACTAAAATCAAGGTTCGAGGTGGTATAAAGTGGAGAATGATTTTGGAGAATTTCGGTTTCATGCGAGATTCCATTTGAGCCGATGGTCAATAGCAAAAGAAATGCCATTAGGACCGATACATTCCGGCTCATGGTTGACGAGATGACACATTCTCCTTGAATTCTCCCCTTGTTTTTGTCAATTTCAGTGCATTCAAATTCATCTTAATGTTTGGGGAATTCTCAAATTAAAGAGATGGGTTCAAGTGCTTTACGAGGTCTACTTGAACCATGCAGCAGAAGAGAGGAGTGCTTCTCGCTTGTTTGTTTCTACTCCCATTACTCATTCAAACCACTTCAGCGGAGTCGAGTGGAAACATCGAAGCATCTACTGCCCAACTTTCGATGTCTCCAAACGAGCCGGTTGTAGGTGGAGATGTTACATTTTCTGTTATTCTCACAAATGTTGGCTCTGTTGATGCTTTTGATGTGAGATATGAATTTTTCAAAGGTGCTGTAGGCGAGAATTTGTTCAAAAGCAACGTCGTTGATATTCCACAAGGTCAGTCAGTCGTCGTAAGCGCAACATGGGGTTCACTTCCTGAAGGAGACCAACGCCTTTGGTTTCAATTCAAAGACGGGAATAGCGCTGCAACAAATTTTTACTATGATTTCAATGTCTTGGGATTACCCACACTTCGTGTGATAGATCTCGAGACCACGCCTTCTGAAGCAATCCGTGCAGGGGACGCCCTTGATATTTCGATACGTGTCAAAAACACCGGTACTGTCGATGCGTCTCAAAGTATCCTTCTGCTCCAAGTCCCTGGTCAAACAGACCAGTACCTTGATACACCAGCCTTAACAGCTGGAGAGGAAACGTGGATCAATGTTTCAACGACCGCACCACAAACTGGAAGTCATCAAATCACTGCAACACCAGACATTAACAACGATATCGAAGAAGGTTCGGAGACCAACAAAGCAAAGATTTTGGATATCACTGTTATTCCGCACATGGATTTGTATTTCAAAGAGGGTATTGCAATCATAAGTGTTGGTGATATGTTTGAAGGACCTTGGAGCGTCTCAGGTACTCTTGTTCGAAGCAATGGAGGCGGTACAACAACCGTTTCATTACAACTTGAAATTCCAAATCCGTCAGGCGGGGTGTTGAGAACAAATCACTTTGAAGTGACCTTAACCGGTGGTTCATTGGTTGAACAACCCTTCACTTACGAGTTCTCGTTGGACTCGCTACCATCCGGTCAACATATAGTGACTGCAACAATCAATTCAATCAATGATGCTTCCATTGTACAAGAACGAATTGATAATGATGAGGCAACCACCACACTCAATATTAGCGAGGTCCCAGATGTTGTACTTGACCCAGCGATCGCCAATCTCACGTCGGTTGATGCCGGAGGAGGAGTCTCATGGCTCGTTACCATTACAAACAACGGGGACATTGATGTCAGTGGTGTCTTGTTTTACAAATTTGACGATGGCGCCGTGAAGTCAATTAGAATTGACCCATTTAGGGCCCAAACAACTGAATTCATTATCATCAATCTCTCCTCAGGTCTCGGTCAACATGAAGCAATTTTCAACGCATCTTGGGTTTCTGACATCGGTAGTTACGATGCAGATTTGTCAAATTCAGTTTCAACAGGAAAGGTCAATGTGAATTCCCCCCTCAAATTGAAATGGGATTATGCCTCATTGCAAGTGCTCGATGCGGATGGAGCAAACGCAACATTTCCCCTTCGTCATGAACAGATGTACACACTTTCAATTGATTTGACTGCAACATCCTCAACTGGTTCGATCAACATGACATGTGATGATGACCAAGGCGATACTACTGAAAGGATTCTTATTTCTATCGAGGAAGAAAGGCAACGAATCAATGTTCAATGCAATTTTATGGCCCTTGCATCAATATCAAATGTCAAATTGATACCAGATAACTCAAATGCAATTGATTCGCTGTCAAGGTCGTTCCAAACAATAAATCCCAATGGCAACCTCGATTCAAGTGCAGACGCTTCGAGGGCTGGGACGGCCACAATTTTGGGCTTAAGTGCACTTGTCCTTGTCGGAGTTCTCATTGTCGCGTTCCTACTTACCAGAGACCGTGAAGAAGATGTTGAGCGAGATATTTTCGATTATTGTCCAGCGTGTGATGGTGAACTTGAAGGTGGTGAAGACCGATGTCCACATTGTTCCTTTAACCTAAAGAAGGCACGAAACCAATTCCACGATTGCCGCGAATGTGGGGAATCTATTCCAGATTTGTTAGAAAATTGTGCTTATTGCGGAGCAGTTCAAGACGTCACATCATTCTTTGAGCGCAGGCAACGAAGAGAGCCCCAAGAGAAGAAATCATTCGTCGCTTTGCCTGAAGATGAAGAAGAAGATGACGATGAGATCGTCACCGGTCAAGAAGACTTTGATTCAACCATAAGGGAATTTGGATACAATGAGGAACAACTCGAAAAGGAATGGGATTCGAATATCGAGGCAGCAGAAGCAGAAGTTGAAGCCGCATACGACCGAAGGTTTGCCGATGAAATTGCTGAAGATGAAATGACCGACGAAGAACTTGAAGCCTACAAATCTCAAGTGACGACGACAATTCGAAAAGCATCTTCGGCTGACCATGATATTGATGCCATACTCAAGGGTAAGAAATCGATGAAATCTGTCAAAGAAGATGACTCCGAACTTTCGGCATCAGATGCGCATATTCGTGAACAATTGTTTGAAATCACCGGTGAGGAAGGGGTTCTACCAGGTGAAAAGGTTCAAGTCGGTATGCAAATGAGTAATTCTTCTCTTGCGGGTAACGAAGTCCAAGAAGCAGCGATGGACTTCACAATAGAAGAAGAAGACCTACCAATTGCAAAACAAGGCGAAGAAGTCCACGATGAACTCAACCCACAGCGAAGTCGAATATCTCGTCGAAGACCAAATCAAAAGAAGACGGAAACTGCTGAATGTGGTGCTTGTGGTGCAGAAATTGAAACAAGTGCAAACGAATGCAATGTATGTGGGGCTCAATTTGAGTGAAGGTGCCTGTCAGCGTTCATAGGGTTCGTCATCGCCGTAGCTCGGTTTCCATTAGCGTCATCCAGGCAATACTTCCCAAACGCTTCAGTTGTATCAAATCAGCGATGTTTGTGCAAGCAATTGATAATATGAGGGCCTATGGCCGAACATGATGCGTAGGATGACCGTCGTTGCGGCGATTCTCCTCCTTTCGACTTCAATGTTGAGTGGATGCATGGGGCTAATTCTCGCAAGAGAATCAATCGAAGAACTTCGTGAACCTGCAATACCGAGTATTCGATACGAAAAAATATCGATCACTCAAATATGGAACACACTGGAGGTTCAACCGTACACGAATCGATCAACATTCATTGTCGACGACTCGACGAATCGTATCAGTATCTATCTCAAGGTCAATTTCAATTGGCCAGCACTCGTCAATCAATCGCAATTTGTAAGGGCGTCATTAACCGATGCAGAAGGTATAGTTCAATGGCAAGAAGATGTAAGTTCAGACTACGAACCGACAGAAAAGCAATTGTTACCGGCTCCATCATTTGCTATGGGTGAGTGGGTCTTGAACGTCGAAGCACGTGGCTATGGAGAAAGTGTTGTCAATCAAATCAAGGATGAATTTAGTATCCGAGTCACGGTCGAAAAGTCATGCATTCAATATCCACTTGAAGACAGTTGCTTCTAAGTAAGGCGTTCTGGACATGCGTGAGCCCTTGAACAATTGTTACATTTTCCAACTCGTTCATGGTTTCGATGAGCACCACCGGTCACCATGGCTTCTTGTACCGCTTTGATTTTAGATTCTAACAGTTCTCGATTTTCTTGGTTCCACAAAATCTTGAACACCTTTTCATTGCCGTAATTGATGACACCATAGGATGGTTGGTGTTGTGTTGAGGATTCAACGAGTTTTAGATAGGCGAGAATCTGCACTTTATGACTCTCATGTGGAACTTTTGGTGGACGGCCAGACTTCTGTTCGACAGGAATGAACTCTTGGTCGATGATGACAATTTGATTCGGTCGTCCGCGTAATCCAGTGTTTGAATCGATAAGGAGGGCTTCACTGGATTCTTCGGAATCTGAATACACAACTTGCGTAGACAAGTCAATGCCAATTACCGTGCTGAGTTTGATCATCTGTTCGTGCGCTATCAAGGCTTTCTTGAGTCGATATGTTGAGAACAATGTCCAAACCAAAGCGGTGACGACAAGAATAAATGCAGCTTTTTCCTTGTCATCTGCCCATTGCAATGCAATGGAGTGTAAGGCGAGTATAATCGAGCCAAAAAGGAGCGCTGATTCAATTCGTCCACCTTCAAACCAACCACCAATAAAATCAGGAGGTTCAAAAATTGGTTCAATCAGCATTGGCTCGCTTGGTTTCGTCGTTTCCAAATTCACCCAACTTCGCCAAGGTAATGTGATGGTAAAGATGGCTAAAATGAGTGAACTTAAAGCCCATAATGCGAGATATCGTGGGACCTCATTCGAAGCGGATTGGATATTGTCGACATTCAAAAACACGAATCCATCGATGCAAAGGATGACCACGACACTCACCCACCATGTCCAAATCTCGAGATTTCTTCGTTCCCGAATTTGATTTTCCGTCAACTCAAGCGCTGCTTTTGAAATCTCTTCGTTTCGTTCAACACCTTGAAGAATCGAATGTCCTTGACCTGCTACCCCACTTTTTGAGAGAGCCCATGAAAGAGGACAATATGTGAATTTTTCAAGGTCGCTTGCGCTTACTTCAAGCTTATCGCCTTGTTCGGTTTGGTAAAAACCGTCTTCATTCGGGGTCGCTTGAATGGTTTGATATTCAACGCTCAAGTTCACACTCCCCCCGATACTAAAGGCAAACTTATGAAACATAAACATGCTTGCTTACAAGATAAACAACGATTTCATCCTGCGAAGCGGTTTAATAGGGGCTGTTGGTGGCTCAATCGCTGAGGATTGCACATGAGTGAAGAAATCGAGTTGCTAATCGCATCCGAACTCTACGAAGAAAATGCTGTCAACATTGGAACTCAGCAAAAGAGTGCTGACATGCAGAGATTCATTGAGAGGGTTCGAGAAGACGGTTTGTACATGCTCAATGTGAACATGACCGACCACCGAATTCGCTCCATTGCGGCAATGCTCAATACCTACGACCCACCTTCAATCATGGTCGTTTCTGCACGACAATACGGACAACGACCTGCACGTATGTTTGCAGAAGCCATAGGTGCCCATGCGTCCGTTGGCCGATTTATCCCAGGCTCCCTCACCAACCCCTCTCTTCGTTCCTATGTCGAACCAGACATTTTGTTTGTGACTGACCCTGCTGCAGACCAACAAGCCCTCATCGAAGCGGTCAACTCGGGACTCCCTATCGTTGGTATTGTGGATGCAAACAACAACTTGAGAAATGTCGATATTGCTTTGCCAGCAAACAACAAAGGCCGAAGGTCACTCGCTCTTGTCTACTACCTGCTTGCTCGAGAAGTTCTCAAAATTAGAGGCGAAACCACTGATGAACAGTGGGCAACTGAGCAAGATCTCAACGATTGGCTCTCCACCTTCTAAACAGAAGCACCGTCGCCAAGAAATCGACTTATTTCAGCAGCCATTAATTCAGGTGTTGGTTGCGTATGCATGATGGTTCTCACCTTTTTTGAGCCGGGCAGACCTTTGGTAAATGCCACGGCATGTCGCTGCATCCATCTTGGTTGAATTCCAATCGTTTGCTGGGCATATTCGATGTACTTATCCCAACACCACTGACGAGTCTTAAATTGCTGTTGTTGTTCATTTCTATCGAACCAATCTTCATCTGCCTTGACCCAAGGTAAATCTTGTTCGTCCATCCAACCGAGTCCCACTTTGATGTCAGCGAACACCGAAGGTCTTCCAATGGCTCCACGCCCAACCATTAACCCTGATGCGGCAGTTCGATTGAGGCATGCTGCTGCTGACTCTGCATCAACAATGTCACCGTTTGCAACCACTGGAATTTCCACAGCGTTCACGGCTTCTTCGATGGCAGACCAATTTGCATTGCCCTGATACCGTTGTTTCAGTGTTCGTCCATGAATACACAATCGTTGTGCTCCTACGTCCTCTAATCGTCGGCAAATTTCAGTCGCATTGTTGGCTTGACCACCGGTACCAAGTCGCATTTTTGCAGTGATTGGAATGGAAACAGATTGTACAATTTCTTCAACCATGTCAACCAGCGTATCCGGTTCCCCCATCAGCGCTGCTCCAGCACATATTTTGGTCACCTTTGGTGCAGGACATCCAAAATTGAGGTCGATGATGTCAGCACTTGCTTCGAGCATGGTTGCGGCCGTAGCCATATCGTTAAGGTCACCTCCAAAGATTTGGGGAATGAATGGAACTTCTCTTTCATCTGATTCCATTTTTCGCCATGATGCTGCCGCTTCTCGGGTCAGTGCTGTTGAATTTGTGAATTCTGTGATAGTCACATCTGCTCCGCAATCCTTTGCTAATAGGCGAAAGGGTAAGTCAGAAACACCTGCCATCGGAGCAAGAAACAAGGGTCTTGGTTCCCCATGCCAAGCACCGGGTTTGTTTTGTATGTACTGGCTCATTAACTCTCCTCATTTTGAAGCAACAATGAATCGAGGTTGCGAGCAACTCTTTCAAATCTTGAAAACAAACGTTCGAGCCTATGCATCACACGTTTCGTGATGTCTATAGGTTCTCGACCAGCAAGTCTGTATCCGAGTGGAAGCCTTCCCCCAAGGAGGTTGAGCAACAACATTTGCTCTGTGGCATCTATCCCTTCAACCGCCTTTTCGACATCGTTAACTGAAAGCGATTGGGAGGAAAGTTTCGCAAGAATGTCGTTTTGTTGTTCACTTGACAAAATGCGTTGAAATCCACCCTTCTTGAGCAACCAATCTTCACCTCTTTTCTGATATTGGCTGGTCATAGCTGCCCAAAGCGATACAGGAAGTCGATCGGTTCTTGCGACTCGCTCAACCATGCCACTGCTTCTGAAACGTTCCATGATTCTGCCCAATCGAGCTTTTTGACCTCCGAACATTTCATGCGCTTCATCAATGGAAAGCGGCTCATTTCGTTCAAGCATGCATCGGAAAATCGAAGATGAAACTGAGCCTTTGACCAGTTCTTTTCCAGGCCGCTCTCCTAGCAAACCAAAGTCACCCATCCATTGACATAATTCGTCAGCACCTGATTCCGTTGAGAGTGGTCTCATGTCACATAATCCAATCGAAAACAACGCATGTTCATCTTCCGGGAGTTCGAGCGGCAATGATTGTGGGTCTCGTGACCATAATCCTTGGAGTGTTTGAAGTCGTTGTTTCGCAAGCAGTGAACAGTTGGAGATGAAAAATTGTAATGCGTTGACAAGACTTCCGCCCCGAACGTAGTACTTTCTCCACCCTTTGTCTTCGGTACTAAATCCGATGATGCCTGCTTCAACGAGTCGCTTGAGATGATGATTGAGTGAGGCTGATGTGAGTCCCAATTCTTCGGCAAGCATTTGTGAGTCCCAGCCATGTTGTGGGTGGGCAAACAGATACTCTTTGAGCAATCGATGAACAGGCCCTGCTCGACCTTTGTCAACGGTATCTTCCCCCCGTTTTCGGACAAGGGAGAGTGTATCGATGACCCAATCGATGAGGCCATCAATATCGTTGGATTGTGCTGGAAGTGCAATTTCTGTCAATCGCACCGAAAACATAGACCAAGGGAATGTCCCTTGGTCTTTGAATCCTACGCATTATTTGTCGCTCAAGCGTCATATTCTGTCTTCTTCGTAACGGTCGTCATAGGCTTCGTAATCGATTGGACTCTGTCCTGACCAACGAATGGATAAATCGATGTGTGGCATAATTTCGAGAACATCTTCTCTCAAAATGCCTCGTCGTCGCAACACCTTGACTGCCGAGTGTACTGTTGCCCTGGTCCTTCCTAATCGCCTAGCAAGTTGAGCCTGTGACCTAGGAACGCCGTCCAACTCAATGCTTTCGAGAATTGATTTTTGAACAGTAGAGAGGCCGATAGGAAGGGATCCAGCAGCCCGTTCTGCACCGACTTGCCTTCCTCTCAATTCTTCAATTTGACTTGGCATACCTGCAAAGTAGCATGTCCGTCCGTTGACCGGAACGACTGTGATGGATTTTTGTTGTTGCAAAACATCGAGATGGTGACGCAATGTGCCATTTGCAGAGTTCAAAACAGATTGGAGTTCCCTATAACACAATCCAGGATATTCGTCTAGCACTCGAAGGATTCTTCGCCTCTGTGGATGTTCTGATGATGGAAAACGTGTTGAGATGCTCCCAATGGCCATCGCCCCCACAGCCCCTGCGGCGGTGATGAATCCACTTGCGATGTTGACCACGCTGCTCGTGGCACCAGCAAAACCTGCCGCTACCCATGGTCGCTGTCGCATCCACTGAGAGAGTAGTGGCATGAGCTGAAATCAAAGGTGACCTATGTTAAATCATCGCCTTCTTGTTCACTGTTCAGCATTCATCACTGAACCTTGTCGAATTTTCAAATGAGCCACAAGAGGAGAAAGCAACCGTCCGCAATTGATTCCATGGTCACTGAGTTGGTAATGAACACGAATTGGGGGGCCATCGTCGACAATTCGTTCGACCAAATCTTCACTCATGAGAAATTGCAATTTATCGGAGAGCGTTCTTGATGAAATTCCGGACAAAAGGACCTTCAATTCATTGAATCGCATCGTTTTTGCAATGTACAATGTAGATAAAATTTCAATGGTCCATCGTGACCCAAAGACATTCAATGCTTCGACAGCAGCTTGAACTTCCCATTCGACGGAGTGGTCTTTGCCAATCGAGTGTTTGGCCAATTCTTGACGAATTTCTCCACCGAATTCGACGGTTTTATTGATTAAATGGTCGATCCTCTCAAATGATTCAGATTGTAGGAGAAGTGGAGGGTCAGGCATTGGAACATGATCGCGTAGTGTTTGCAATATTTGATTGCTTTCATTATT
>JAUREO010000119.1 GCA_030827365.1 Candidatus Poseidonia sp.
AGCGTGTCAGCGTTCAAACCGTATCCAAAGTCATGGGACGGGACTTCAAACGGACTCACCGGACAGGCAGCGGCTCTTCGCCCCTTCCTTTCCGCAAACGGGACTCACTGGTTCATCGCCCTCGTGAACGGTGGCGACAGCAACCTTCCTCCCTGCGGGCCGGTTGACCGAACCGACCCGAACAGCCCCATTCGCTGCGAGATCGTTCCTGAAATGAACACGGGCGAATCCCTGCAAGTCATTGGAAAGGTGACCAACCGAACCAACGACCCGTGGGACCAAGACCCGATTGCCCTGCAAGTCGACGTTGACAAGAACGGGCAGTTCCTTGGTGCTGGTGAAACCGCATACACCCAACGACCGATCATGAAGGACGGCGACGCCACCTACGATTACAACTGGTCTTGGTACAGCCAATACGGTGCAGGCACCTACGGCCTACGGGTTGATTTCACCAACTCTGCATATTACTTCACGGGCAACTCTTCGGCACTGGCAACCACGGGTGCGTACATCAACGTCACCGTGGTCGGAACA
>JAUREO010000120.1 GCA_030827365.1 Candidatus Poseidonia sp.
AGGAACCGGCTGACCGTACAACCTAGCCTTTAGGCTATCCTGCCTTTCCTTTTGATAAAGAATGGCGTTGACAAACGTCCCTTGAAGATGGGCAATAGCTCATTATTCAGGGAGTGTTCTCTGGAGAACACTAACGTTGTTTGTCGTCGAAGCCGACTCTGCGACTTCGTCTCGGCCGTCAGTGGGAGTGACGGCATACTGGCGGCCCTGCTGGCCTGAGGTGAGGTTATTCCTTGAACCACTTGGATCATTTTCTTCCTCATCATCATCTATCGTCTTCTTCTTCTTCTTCTTCTTCTTCTTCTTCTTCTTCGGAATTGGAATCGGAAGCTTGATCGAGGCCAGGTAGGCTGCGAGGACTGTCTACATTCGCTTCATCAACCTCTGGTTCCTCTCGGATTTGTATCTCGGGGGCGGGTGATTCCACTCTGCCTCTCTTTTGTAGGCCTTTTGGATTTTTTCTGTCCCACTCTTTTCGTTTTGGTGGACATCTTTTTAAATAAATTACCTTTTATTA
>JAUREO010000121.1 GCA_030827365.1 Candidatus Poseidonia sp.
TATACGAGACATTGCAATTGGTATGTATAATAACTGTCATAGTAAGAATTTCACTGTAGAACGACAAAAATGAAGTGAATCAGTAGTCTAAGATCATGATCACTGACGTACGAAACTATACCCAGGTGATCAAATTTGCATCGACTATGGCAATACCTATTGGCGAGGTCACGAGGATAGACTAGTCTAGACTTAGTCTAGACTGCAGCTTTATATGTATTAGTTATACCAGTAGTATTATTTAGTAACCCTAACCCCTCCATAGGGCGACGGCGCTCTCAAGTGCTAAAGAAGTTGGGCCAACGCGAACCGTCCCTAACCCCCATTGGCAAGAAGACTCCTACCAGGAAGCGCAAGAGAGAAGAAGAAGAAGAATAAGAAGAAGAAGAAGAAGAAGAAGAAGAAGAAGAAGAGGAAGAAGAACCTGAAGGAGGTTCTGGAGATTCTGATCCAGAAGAAGGTAAAGAAGGTGAAGATGGAGAAGATGGAGAAGGAGAAGAAGAAGAAGA
>JAUREO010000122.1 GCA_030827365.1 Candidatus Poseidonia sp.
CGATTAGTAATACTGCAGGTACTTCTACTTTAACCATCACGGGAACCTCTGACATTGGAGGAAGTATCACAACATCCGGAACACAAGATTATGAAGGTGCGGTTACAATAACCGGTGACAGTACTCTTACAACAACGAGTGCCCAAATTACTTTTGATACAACTGTTAACTCAGAAACAGGAGAAACGAATAACCTAACCATCACTGCATCCGAAGTACAATTCGATGGTATCGTAGGAGGTACAAGAACCTTAGGCGCAATCAGTATCACCGGATCCTTAGATCTCAACCAAGCGATTAGTAATGCAACTTCACTATCGGTATCTGGAACTTCTGATCTGGGAGCAGATGTTACCACCTCATCTACTCAAACTTATTCTGGTGCGGTTACATTATCTGCTGGTACTAGAACATTAACGACTACGGATAATAATATAACCTTTGGTTCAACCATAGATTCTGACTCTGCTGGTACTAAACGTAATTTAACAGTAACCCTTGGATCGGG
>JAUREO010000012.1 GCA_030827365.1 Candidatus Poseidonia sp.
ATTTGCAGAGGAGGTTGCCGAATACCTCAATAGAATGGGCGTCAAATCTCATCATCTTCATTCTGAAATCGATACCATCGAACGAACTGAAATCATCAATGCACTTCGCCTTGGCCACATTGATGTCATCGTTGGAATCAATCTCCTCAGAGAAGGGCTTGACATCCCGGAGGTCAGTTTAGTCGCTATCTTTGATGCAGGCAAACAAGGTTTCCTTCGAAATGAACGAAGTTTGCTTCAAACAATTGGAAGGGCTGCAAGAAATTCCGAGGGAAAGGTGATATTGTACTCGGATGATGTCTCACCTGCGATGGCTGCATCAATTCGTCAAACTCTCGAAAGAAGAGAGCGACAACAGCAATACAATACGGAGCATGGAATCGTTCCTGAAACGATTCAAAAGGCACTTCCTACGATGGCGGCTGACCTTGACGACCTTCTGGTTGGGACCACCACATCAAAGGATGGATCTAAGCGCCTTATTTCTCGAAAAGGCGGTCGAAAAGAAGGAGATTGGGCACAACGAATGCAACTTGGTGCAGGTTCATGGCTCGGTTCAAAAATTTCAATTGAAAATTCAAAATCACAATTGAATAATCATCAAGATTTCGACACACCAAATACTGAGGATATGTCAAAAGAACAGATAGTGCAACTTCTTCGTGAACAAATGGAACAAGCTGCTTTAGAACTCGATTTCGAGCGCGCAGCAGCATTAAGAGACGAAATTTATCTAATCGAGAAAACCGAGGAGTAACAGGAGCAAAATATCATTGACTCCATGCCAACAGGAGACTCATGAGTGATCCATTTGACCCTCGCTCCTTTGACCAGCCAGTGAAGGATTATTCATTTTCAGATGCCCAAAACCTCAACGGTTTGTTTGAGCAGATGCGCAACGCAGGAGGATTTACCGCAACGAAACTCGTTGAAGCAAAAGACATCGTTGAAGATATGATTGGCGCTCTCAAAAGTGTGGACCATGATGCCTCGAAGGTAACGAATTGGCTCTCTTTTCCGGCATGTTTGTGTGCTACCGGGACAAGGGCGTTTTTTGTTGAAGCGATTAAAAACAGAGCATTCAATGTCATATCAACGACATGTGGAACGCTCGATCACGATATTGCGAGGGCTCACAAAAACTACTACCATGGTTCGTTCGATCTCGATGACCGCGTTCTTGGCGAACACGAGTTAATGCGACTTGGAAATGTCATCGTTCCGAATTCATCCTATGGAGAAATTCTTGAAACTGTACTTCAACCCGTTCTGGAAGACATCTATCAAGACCGCCAAAAGGAGACTGGACTCTCGGGTGCCGATGCTTGGGTAGGATTTGGAAGTATACACCTTGTTTGGGAATTAGGTCGACGAATCGGCACCCCCGACTCGATTATCTATTGGGCGGCGAAGCATCAAATTCCAATATGCATACCAGGAATCACCGATGGCTCAATCGGTGCACAATTGTTCATGTTTCGCCAAAAACATAGGGAATTTCACATCGATACACTCGCAGATGAACAAGTGATGAGTGACTTAACCTGGGATGTTGAAAATTCTCATGCGCTAATGATCGGCGGAGGGATTTCAAAGCACCATGTAATTTGGTGGAACCAATATCGCGGAGGCCTTGATAGTGCTGTGTACATCACTACAGCTCCAGAACACGATGGGAGTCTGTCTGGTGCAAGACTGCGAGAGGCCATATCATGGGGAAAGATGAGGCCCGAGGCACCTCATGTTTGTGTTGAAGGGGATGCGAGTCTACTATTACCGTTACTCGGTGCAGCAATTTTCAATTGAAATTACATTTTTTCAATTGATGCTATCAATTCCATAAGCATGGTTCGTAAAGGGACGTATGGCCTCCAACCATCCTGTCGCTTCCGAAGTAGAAGACTATGAAGCGGTTCTAAATTGGGTCGATTTGGTGGTGTCCCTGTGTATGCTTGAATCATTAGAGGGAGCTCTATGGATTGAAGTGTCTCTTTACGAAATTCACCGGATTTGCTTTGATTCCATCTCGAGAAAAGCACACTGAATTCACTTTGCGTATCTTCGATTGACCATCCACGTCGACCACAAATCTCGATAATGTCCGGAAGGGATTGCATACTCAAACACATCACGATAGCATCGGAGACATCGCGTGGACTCACCCAATAATATGCTTGATCATCGCTTTCTACTTCGATGCCATCTTTCCAATGATGAATTGTTTCACATAATGGCAGTGAAGTGTCATACGCTAAGAGGTCATGAATTTGAAAGATAACCGTATTTTTTTGTAATTTTTCAATTGATTTATCGAAGGATATGAGGAAGTTTTTGCATTCCTCACTTTCAGGAATCTGATCCGAGGGCGTAGAAATCACTGTCTGGGCGAGTTCAATATGCCTCGAAAGAACCATATTCGGATCTATACCATAAAATTTCCAATCTTGGAGAGGAATCGATGCATGAGCCCCCTCGGTCATTGTAGGTTGCCATCCGTTCTGCATTAATCGTTCAAGAAGTGCAAACAAGAGAGGCTTCGGGATTGTGGGTGAAATGTGTACCTCCATTGAAGTCCCTATCCTGACGGGGAAGGTATAAAATTTCAATATTCCCCGTGCAAAATAAAATGGAAGAGTCCTTAAGGATTTTTTAAAACCCAAGAATTCAATTGAAAGTGGATTTAATTTCATCTGTTATAAGGAAAAAAAATGCATTAAAATTTGAAAAATTATGCGACATTTTGACGCGAATTAAATATTGAGGTTCAATTGAAAATTCATAAATTATGCGACAATTACAATTGGAAATTATGTTATTTTTATCGAAGAGATTATATGGCGTCTATAGAGAGGGATAATACAAGCCAATAGGCCGGAGATGGGAAAATGAAGAAAGAAGAATACAACATCCAAGAGCTTCTTCAACGGGATGTGTATGTGAACGATGTGAAGGTCGGGACAATTGTTGGTGAACGCCATCATCCCAATGTTACACGTGTTCAATCCATGCGCATTCGAGTTGAAGCAGACATACAAGATGAATACATGAGAAAGCCAGCAGACTTGGCACCTCTTCCAAAGGAACTGGTGCACAGCATCCGAAACGATGGTGCAGTAAAACTGACAAAGTCGATGAGGGAATTGCAACGAAGGTGGAGGAATACAGTGCGTATAGACGAAAAATTATACGCACCAGATGAAATGCTCGACAAAGCAGTTTTGGATAATCAAGGCGATGAAATCGGGGTAATTGTCGATCTGCATAAGAAGAAGCGAACCTACACTGGCGTTATCGTCAAAACTCGTCGAACCATCCAAATGGAATTTGGTGTTGAAGAATTTATTCGAATTCCAATTGGAGCAATTGCAAGAACTCGCGAATCCCTTGACGAAATTGTCTTGTCGAGAACTTTCGACAAAATCATGCAATTGCCGACCTACATAAAAATCAACAGCGATGAAGAAGAGTGATTTGTTCCGTCATTCTTATGATGGGGAGGCTCGCCGCTCGGAATACTGCTCTGCGCGGGTAGCTTAGTCGGTTGGAGCACCCGGCTGATAACCGGGAGGTCGCAGGTTCGAGTCCTGCCTCGCGCACCACACCTTCGCAAAGAAGATGTATCAAATTCGCTTGGGTTGATTCAAGGGGAGTTTCAGTGGTCGTCGTTTCAAGCACTTCGATGACTCCAATAGCGAGTCAACTCGCACAGGAACTTGGTTGCCAACACGTCACGATTGAGACTCGCAGGTTTCCTGACACTGAGGGTTACATCCGAATTGCTACTGAGGACATCGATGCCATTCGCCATGAGAGGGTTATCGTAGTATCCAACACCTTTCCAGACTCAGGAATCGTCGAGACATTACTCATTCTAGATTGCATTGGAGATTTGCGAAATGGTGATCTATCGAATTACAGCAACATCGAACCTCAACTCTTACCGAAAGTAGATGAGCAAATTTTGCTCGCTATTCCTTATTTTGGATATTCGAGGCAAGACAAACGGTTCAAGCCAGGTGAAGTGATTTCTGCAAAGGCAATTGGCAAATTGCTCTCATCGAAATGCAATGGCATCATTTGTCTTGATATCCACGCTCCAAAAGTCCTCGAAGAACTTGATTTCCCTATTGCATTTACCACTGCTATGCCAGAACTTGCAGACCATTTGAGTCAAACAGTCAAGCCAGATTTTATCTTGTCGCCAGACAAAGGGGCGATCGAAAGAGCGTCCATGGTCGCCGAGTTAATGGGTTGTGAATTTTCGTATTTGGAAAAAGTGAGAATCGATGCACGGACGATTCGCCATGAGGCAAAAGATTTGGATGTTGTTGGCAAAAAAGTTGTCATTGTTGATGACATGATAGCAACAGGTGGCACAATTTGTCGAGCTGCAGAGGCCCTTCGAGAGCAAGGTGCAATAGAAGTTCATGCAGCATGTTCACACGGACTTTTCACAGGAGGTGCCATCCCAAGATTGCTACGCTATGTCGACGATGTTCATGCTACTGGAAGTCTTGAAAATGCACGTGATGTGATCCCATGTGGAAAGGCCTTGGCGAGAGGAGTTCGAGAACTTGAACAACGGCTTGGATGGTCATCAAAATTGGAATAATACTTCACAGTACATCGATTTAGTCAATCATAATATGAATTGCCCTTTCTTTCGATACTCCGTAGGCCTTATATGGTGGTGGTTCTGCGGCAAGTTGCTCTTAACAGGAGGAAGGTGAATTCCAATGAGTGTACATGTGCGATATGAAACCCCAGAAGAACTATCAGATAAAATCTACGAAATGATTCGAATCAACAACAATGATGGCCGAATCAAAAAAGGAAGTAACGAGGTGACAAAAGCCGCAGAACGAGGAACGGCTCAGTTTATTGTTCTCGCAGAAGATGTCAATCCTCCAGAACTTCTTGCCCATATTCCTTACATTTGTGAAGAAAAAGGGATTCCGTACGGATACGTTCCAAACCAAGAATTCCTTGCAAAAGAAGCAGGACTACCAAAGGGAGTCAACACCGCTTCAATCGCAATCATTGAGATGAACCGAGATGCAAGCGAAAAGATGACTGAGATCGTTGACGACATTAACGGTATCAAGAACTGAAAGGTGATTGCCCATGTCTGGAGAACAAACTGCTGACAGTTGGCCAGCCGAAGTCGTCGAAATTGTTGGCCGAACAGGTATGACTGGCGAAGCAACACAAGTGAAAGTCCGTGTCAATGAAGCTCCAAATCCACGTGACGTGGGGCGAATTATCAGTCGAAACGTGGTTGGTCCAATCCGTGTCGGCGACATTCTCATGCTCAAGGATACTGGACGAGAAGCACGCAAACTTAACGCCCGATGAATGGTGATACAATGGTCGAACGTAGAATCTGCTCATTTTCCGGTGATGAAATTGAACCTGGCACCGGCATGATGTATGTCAAGAAGGATGGTAGCGTCTTGTGGTTCAAAAACAGTAAGGCTCGCAAAAACATGATGCAACTTCGAAGAAATGCTCGAAAAGTCAAATGGACAAGGCACTTTGTCAAGGGCGGAATCAAGTGATTCAGTTCAACTTGTTTCGTAATTAAGGCGTATTGCTCATAAACAGATCGTTTGTACGAAGGAACGGTGAGAACATGGAAACAACATATGTAATGATAAAGCCAGATGGAGTTCAGAGAGGACTTGTTGGTGAAATTATTCAACGATTTGAACGAAAGGGACTGAAGCTTGTCGGATTGAAATCAATGGTCCCAAGCGAAGAAATTGCAAAGAAACACTACGAGGTACATTCAGAACGCTCCTTTTTCCCCGGTCTCATCCGATTTGTCACCTCAAGCCCTGTTGTTTGCATGGCATGGCAAGGAAGAGACGCAATTAGTGTAGCAAGAAACCTCATCGGCCCGACCAATGGGAGAGATGCGGCACCTGGAACAATACGCGGTGACTTCGGCATGGATATCGGTTACAATATGATCCACGGCTCGGATGCGGCTGAAACCGCTGAATTTGAATTATCACTATGGTTCCCTGAAGGTCTCATGACATGGGAAAACACCATGGGCACATGGGTTTATGAAGGCTAATCAAAAACTCCTGACAGGAGTGTGATTTCGTGACAGAAGATGTTTCAACCGCTCCCTCCGATGAAGGTGGGCAGCAAAAAGGGTACAATCGCCAACCGATTGTATCGGTGCTGGGTCACGTTGACCATGGTAAAACAAGCGTATTGGACCTCGTCCGTTCAATTGGTTCTGAACGACAGGCAAGCGTCATGAATCGAGAAGCGGGAGGTATCACGCAACACATTGGTGCAACCGAAGTTCCTGCAGATGTACTCAATGAGACATGTAAGGAAATGATGCGAGGAAGGAAATTCAAGTCTCCGGGTTTGCTTTTCATCGATACGCCAGGGCATCATTCTTTCATATCACTGCGAAATAGAGGTGGTTCAGTTGCAGATATTGCAGTTCTTGTCATCGATATCATGTCAGGTCTCCAACCTCAAACGATTGAATCACTCAATATTCTTCGAAGCACGAAAACTCCATTCGTCATTGCTTTAAACAAGGTCGACAGGATACATGGCTGGAACACCCAACGAGGAAGGTCCTTCATTGAATCACTTCAACATCAGAACAAGAACACCGTTGAACTTTTTGAAGAACGATATTGGAAATTTTTAGGTGTTCTATCCGAGCATGGCTTCAATGCTGAACGGTATGACCAAATCAAAGATTTCAGAAACAATGTGGCCCTCGTACCCATGTCAGCAAAGGACGGTGAAGGATTACAAGATCTCCTCACGGTTACGGTTGGTCTTGCAGAGCGATTCTTGGATGCAAGGCTTACCGACACACTTGGACCATCAGAAGCAACTGTTCTTGAGATGAGGGAAGAAGTTGGAATGGGCAAAACCATCGATGTAATTCTCTACCGAGGTAGCCTTCAAGTTGGAGACCAAATCCTTCTCGCCGGGGAAGATGGTCCATTTTTAACCCACATCAAGGGTTTGAAGCGACCAAAAGGCATGTCTGAAATGAGAGATGCTGGAAAACGATGGGTTGACGTAGATGAAGTTCAAGCCGCTTCTGGTGTAAAAATCGTAGCACCTGAGCTTGAAAAAACAATTGCTGGAACAACCCTTCACCTTGCTAACACGGTCGAAGATGAAGAGAGGGCAAGACAGTCTCTCTCGGAAGAATGGCGTGAAATCTTCGATAATATGCCATTGATGTGTCAAACCTGCAAATCCGTAGTTCAACGCAGAGATTTCACTCAACACACCTCAGAGGGAACATGCAGGGGTGCCGTCGAGGAAAAAGATGGTGTGGTGATTAAGGCAGACACTGTCGGTGGACTCGAAGCATTAGCACATGAATTACTCAAATTAAAAATCCCAGTTCGACAAGCGACGGTGGGTGCGGTGAACAAAAAAGATATCTTCATGGCACAATCAGCCACCAACCCTCTCAACAAAGTCATTCTTGGATTTTCAACAAAAGCAAATGCTGATGCTGAACGATTATTTGAATCAGCAGAAGACGTACACTACATTTCTGGTGCAATTATCTATCATATTCTCGAGCAATTCGAGCAGTGGAGGGAGGAAACGCAGCGCCAACTTGAAGCAGAACAGCGTGATAATCTGGTGTATCCTGGAAAATTACTCTACCTGGAAAATCACACCTTCCGTCAAAAAAACCCTGCGATCATCGGAGTACGTGTTTTGGGCGGAAGAGTACATGTTGGTCAAAAATTGATGAGCCTCGATGGTACCTCCCTCGGTCAAGTTCGAAGTCTTCGAACCAGAGATTCAGAAGACGTCAAAGAAGCCAAGCAAGGTGACGAAGTTGCTCTTGCTCTACAAGGACCAACTGTCGGACGCCAAATTAACGAGTTGGACGAATTTTACGTCGATATACCCGAGCGGCATGCTTCAAGATTAAGAAAAATCGAATTAACTGCCCGAGAATCTGAAATTCTTGAAGAAATTACCAAACTTCATCGAAAAAATGACCATTATTGGGGCAGATAATCGTAGAAGTTCGCTTGACTTAGTTTGAGCGCACATTCATATAAGATAGGTTTGAACATAGCATGAACAAGGTGGAATGAAATATGGAAGCAGCATTTCAAAACGACGCTATGCCGGGTCGAACCCAAGACCTCATCGCGACAGTTTCAGCCATTTCCAACAGTTTGATGAATGAAGTAAGTAAAGTCATCATTGGAAAAAACGAAAATCTACGCCGAGTGACCGTTGGTATTCTATCAAACGGAAACATGCTTCTTGAAGACTTTCCTGGTTTAGCAAAAACACTTCTCGCAAACACATTTGCCCGTTCCCTCGGATGTAAATTCAAGCGTGTTCAATTCACGCCCGACCTTTTGCCCTCCGACATCATGGGGACATACATGTACGACCAAAAATCTGGTGAATTCAAATTAAGAGCGGGTCCATTGTTTTCAAACATCCTCCTCGCTGACGAAATAAACCGTGCCCCTCCTAAGACACAAGCGGCTCTACTTGAGGCAATGGAAGAAAAGCAAGTGACGATTGAAGGTATCACACACAAACTGCCGGCACCTTTCGTTGTGCTAGCAACACAAAACCCAATTGAGCAAGAAGGTACATATCCGCTTCCTGAGGCTCAAATGGACCGATTCCTCATGAAAATGAGCATGGGCTATCCAGACCGAGCAGAAGAAAAGGCTATCCTTGCCCGTCGAAAGTTAAGAGGGAAAGACCAACACGATGTTGAACAAGTCACGTCGCCAAAGAAGGTTGTCGCTATGCAAAAGGCACTTGAAACTGTTCATGTCGACCCTGCAATACTTTCGTACATTGTTGAAATTGTTCAACGAACACGTGAAGACCACCGTGTCATCAACGGTGCATCTCCTCGTGCAAGTCAAGCATTGTTCAAAACTGGCCGAGCCGCTGCTGCTATTGCTGGCCGAAACTACGTTATTCCAGACGACATCAAGGGAATTGCACTTCAAATCATTTCCCACAGAATCAACATGAAGCCTGAAGCAAAAATTAGAGGCATAACTGGAATGCACATCGTTCGAAAAATCCTTTCCGAAGTACCTGTACCAGTCATCCAACCTGCATGAGTTTGACTTAACGAACACTCGCATTCAAAGAGGAGAACTGATGTCCTCTGTTTGCTCGGAGTTGATGTGTCGTGAACCCTTACAAAATGGTTATTGCGGTCGCAAACCAGAAGGGCGGATGTGCCAAAACGACCACAGCTGTAAATGTGGCAGCAGCATTAGCAAAAGGCTCGAGAAAGCAAGGTCTACCACCAGCAAAAGTTCTCTTAATTGATTTGGATCCTCAAGGTAATTGTGCCACCTCCTTTGGTGTGGAGAAGAAGAAAATCAAGAAAACAGCCTATGACCTTCTAACCAATGATTCAGGGGAAAACCTACCCCTCATGGAAGAATATTTGCTCCATCCAGAAGAATTGACGTCGGCCATGAAAGAAGCGTGGAGCATGCGAAATGGAGGAAAAGAGGCCCCAGATTCAATTCATGCAGGCCACCTTTACCTCCTTCCAAGTGACATTCATCTTTCAGGTGCTGAAATCGAACTTTCACATAAAATTGGACGAGAAACTCGCCTGAAAGAGTCCCTTCAACCTATTATCGATGAATTTGACTACATCATTATCGATACTCCTCCCTCACTTGGTCTACTTTCTATCAATGCAATGTGTGCAGCAAATTGGGTTTTTGTGCCAGTTCAAGCTGAATATTACGCCCTTGAAGGTTTTAGTATGTTGATGAATTCGATTAAAATGATTCAACGTAGAATCAACAAGAATTTGAAAATCTTTGGAGTTGTCATGACAATGGTCGACCCAAGGTCAAAATTGAGTCGATTTGTATGCGACCAAGTAAGTACAAAGATGCCGAACAAAGTATTCAATACCACGATTCGTCGACTCGCAAAGGTTGCTGAAGCGCCGTGGAGTGGTGCACCTACCGTTATTTTGAACAAACCCTCGACAGCGGGTTCTGGTGCTGGAAGTATGGAATATTGGACATTATCCAAGGAAATCCATAAGCGTGTTAATGAAATTCGTCGAGAATTTGGCATCAATGAAACGCCAAGATTGCGAATGGAACGAAAAATTCGTTGATGGAAAGAAACAATTTGTCTCAAAAAGGGCATCTTTTCCTTACGGTTGTTCGGTTAGGTTAAGTATAGTAAATGACCGAACTTCCACGAGGATGAACAATGACTGCTGAAGGAATGACTTCTGTGAGCGTTAGTTATGAGATTCGAAGGCAACTTAACACTATTCGAACGACGAGTGGGCATCGAAGTGTGAACGATTTACTTGAAGATATGATTCGTACGTATAAGATGCTCAAACTACGAGGTGAAATCGACAAGTTGCAATCTCGAATCAAAGAGCACCTTGATATCGATGTTCATCATTTAGCAGAACGTCTCAATATGTCTCCATTCAAGGTGTGAACAATGGATTGGCGACCACGAGGCTACGAAATTTCCGCAAAGGGTCTCGTTTGTGCTTTGTGCGATTCATCAACAGACGAACACAAGATGTTGATGGCTGCAACAAACGGTTCCATTGAACTCTTTGCACGCAAGAATTCGTGGAATGCTTTTTTGTGGTTGATGATGAATACGCTCAAAGTCGATGGAAAACCGGTCTATTCCCCTCAAGAACTCGGGGCACTCAAGGATTCTCTTCCCATTGTGTGGGTTTAATTTCGTTGATTTTTATCAAGCCACTCTTGGCCATACCACTGCCATTGGTCCATCGTCCAGCCTTCAGGCAATCCCGATGCAGGGAGGGCTGGCCCGGTATTTTGGGACACGGGTTTGACACCCGCAAGCTCCTCAATGCTCGATTCATCACCGTATGCAAACTCAGAAGATTCTGTTGCTTGCTTTTCGGCATCATTATCGATGCTGTCATCTTCTGGTTGCTCTTCAAATTTAAAGTCCTCAATTTGGTCATCCCAATCCCCATCCGAAACCACACCACCAATTGCAGAGAGTCCAGCCTTTCCTTCAAGAGCCTCAAGTGCAGTGTTTTTACTCGCAATCGAAAAGTCAGTATAAGATTTGGATGGGTCCAATGTAGTTTTCTTTGATTGCATTTTAGCAAAAACGACAATAAAGACGGTCAAGACCAAGAAAATGATTGCACCATATGTTGCAACTTCTTTGATGAGTTCTGATTGAGCATCCGACCCTGAAGGGTTTGGGTTTTCTTGTTCGTACTTCCATTGCCCATACGGCAACGCATATGTGTTCTCATCCAAACTATTTCGGTAGGCTTGATACTCTGGGTCATTCCATGCCACACAAACATCCGTTGTGTCGTTTTTATTGGCTAAACAAAAATGCTGTTCGGTTTGAATATTGGCTCTTGTATCATCATAATCTGAATTTCGGCCTACACCATCACCGTCCAAATCGACTTGTTCGCTGGGGTCGCTGTCCATGTTTAATGATTCAGAACGGTCGTTGTAACCATCGCCGTCTTTGTCAACACACCCGTACATTGTAATGGTTTCAAAGCCAAGCGGATGGCTTTCATTGAATGAAATCGCTTTTGTGCTGTTTCCTGCTTCCCAAGAACATGCGTCCGGCTTTTCTCCGTCCTGTTCATCACCATAGCCGTCCCCGTCTCCATCCTCCCATTGCGTTGGATTGAATGGTAATGCGTCGGCCCCATCGCTCTCGGACCAGTTTTCATCTGGGTCGGAATATCCATCGAGATCCGAATCCACACAACCATATCTATCTTCACTGGAAAAACCTCGTACATTGACACATGCGTCCGGTCGGTAACCGTCGGGGTTATCTCCGTAGGCATCGCCATCAGCATTGGCCCATTGTGATGCTATCTCTGGGAATGCATCTCCATCTTGCCCATCAGGATTATCGCCATAGCCGTCCAAATCTGAATCCATCCATTGGTCAGGATTGTTCGGGAATTCATCTGGGTTTTCCCCAAATGGGTTGTCACCGTAGCCATCACCATCGATGTCACTGTTTTGTGTTGCATCGTATGGGAATGCGTCAGGGTTGTTTCCATTTGCATTATCACCATAGCCATCATCATCGGAATCAAGCCATTGCGTTGGGTCAAATGGGAAGGCGTCAATCGTGTTGTGGTATGAATCCTCATCGGAATCAATGTCAAAAAACCTTAACCTGGTCTCTGATGATGTTGTAGAAATGACATAAATTTCACCAGTATATTCAATTCGTAGATTAAGAACATCTCCCGAGGCAATTACCGATCTCTCAACACTCATAGTATCTCCGTTGATGATAGCAACTCTGCCTTGTTTTGCACCTATGCCATAATGAGTGTTGTTGAATGGACGAATAGCGAGAATATCATGAGAATGGCCGAGAGATAAGCTTTCGACTGCCCAGGACTGGTTATCGTACCGATAGAAATTTGCATTTGCGTCGCCAACCAAGACACGGCCCAGTTGGTCTTCGCCAATTGAACTGATGTAGCCACCTGCATCAGTAAGCGTCTCAAGTAAAATGCCATCTTGACTGTAGATGTACGTTTTGGAATCGAATGAGCCAACCGCAATTTTCCCGTCTGATAAAACATCAAATGCACTAATTCCTGCATTGATCATTTGGGTCACAATACCCGTTGATTGATTACCTGAATACTCATCAACTCTTCGAAGACCAGCAAAATATGCTAACCAAATATCGCCTTCTGTATCCCAATCTGCATCGTTGACGGGGTCAGAGGTCTCGATTGAATAGACCATTGAAACGGTGTCTAAACGAAACACAAAGACGCCGTCATCGTGGCAAGCTAAGACGAGGAGTTGATTTGAATCGATTCTGGCAGCGTTGATGGTTGCATTGAAGTCATAAAACCAAGATAGTTGCAAGGTGCCGAACGAGAATGTACTCAAACTTAGGTTTCCACTTTTAGAAAGGGTGACAACATCACCGTTATTCAAATTCTCCCATAGCAAATATTTTTCATCGTAAGTTTGAGTCAACCCGGCATCGATGAGTGAAACTTGTGCGCTTGTTGGAAGCGTTGCCATAGGGGCAAGGAGTAGGACAACGAAGAGGAGGGAAATTCTCAATCGATGCATCATTGAGTCGGGGAATCTCTGTGATAATTAAAATCACTCGCTCTATTGCTCTTCTTCCTCAACGTCATTTAGGGGCCTGAGTCGTTTTATTGGTTGAAGTTTCGCTGGTTGTAATACTCCTTTCACAGGAGTCAAAGTTGCTGTTTTTTGACTTGATTCATCCGATTCAAGCACGGGTTGAAGGGTTGGAGGCAAACGACGTAATTGGGCAGTTTGAACTTCGGCTTCAATTTCTTGTTCCAACGGTGTGAGTTTTCCAACAACAGGTCGTAGGAGCGCTATTTCTTTAGTCGTCGCTGATTCTTCAATTTCAAATGGTTCTTCTTCTATTTCCCTTTTTACTTCGGGTTCAATGTCAAGTTCTTCCAAATCTGAACGTGGTTGCAAAACTGCTTCGTCATCATCGGTGCCAAAGACACCATCCTCACCGGGAGTTATGCTGACTTCAAGATCACCAACTGGAACTTTCAGTTCTTCAACCGGTGCTTGAACTGGTTGAATGCTTGGTTGTAATCCAGGAGTGATAGGTGTCTTGACCGCCCTCACTGGCAGAGGAATTGCACCAGCAAGTGGCTTCGAACTTGTCGATGGAGACCTCATGGCATCGAGACCTATACGAGGCTGGTCTTCTGTGGCTAAGGCACCGCGTAGAGGACGGCCAGCGGCTCCACCTAACATGCCAGGTCTCGCACCCAAAGCGGACGGGTCAAATTGTTGAGTTGGTCCCGCTGTAGTTTGTCCAGATATCGATTGCATCCACTTTTGACGCTTGGCTGCTCTATCATCAACATCCTGTAATTCAGCAAATTCTTGTTGGCGTGCTTGAAGTTCTGCTTCATCCATGCTAATTTCGCCTTGAATTTGTTCAGTGACCGCTTCTCGCATCTTTTGTTCAGCCATTTCCTTGAAGTTGTCAATCTTCTCTGACAATCCTCGTAATCTGTCTCGGATTTCTGCTCGCTTGAGTCCAAGTTGTGCTTCGATTTCTGCACGGATTTGGGATTCTCTCTTTCGCACATCAATAAGAGCCTTGTTTCGCATAATTTCTTCTCGCTTGTCGAGTTGCCGTTCGAGTTGACTTGCAACTTCTTCTTCCTTGCGCTGTTTGAAATCTTGCAGTCGCCCCTCCATTTCAACCTCAAGAGAAAGAACTGTCTCTTCTTTGAGCAAATCAAGATTAGTCTCATGGGTGATGCGCTCATTGCGCAGACTTGCGTCAAGTTCAGACAAGATTGCAGTCCTTGCTGCTGCTTCTCTTGCTTTGAATTCCATTTCGAGTCGCCCAGTCCAATTCTCACGCTTGGCGGTGTACTCTTGTTCCATTTCTGATCGTATCTCTGCCTCACGCTCGAATCTAAATTGGGCCAGTCTGTGTTGAATTTCAGCTTCCTTATTCTTTTGATATGTGGCGTAATCGAGGTCATATCGTTTCTCAAATTCCTGTTCGATTTCAAGTTCCAATGTCTTTGAAATATCATCCATTGCCTTGGAAAATGTAAGATCATATTTCTGCTTCAATCTTGACTTTCGCTCTGCCATTCTTGAAGAGTAACTCTCTTCTAATTTTCCTTCAATTTCTTGACGGATTTCTTCACGACGTTTTGATAATGCTAACTCAACATCCTCTCGGAGTTTCGATTCAAGTTGTTCTGTTTCTTGACGAAGCCTCGTCTCAACTTCCTCTTGGATTTGTTGAGCGATATCTTCTTCCAACCTCAATGACCTTCGTTCAAACTCGACTTTCAAACGTGCTTCTCTTTGCTTGATCCGATGGCGTAATTGTTGTTCGAGTCTGGTTCGGATTCCGCGTCGAAGTTGTTCTTCTCGTTCTGCGAGGCGTACAGAATGACTTTCTTCGAGTTGTAGGATTTCATTGTGTTCTATTTGTTCAAAACGGGAGTTCATCTCTTGCTCGATGTCTTTTTCGATTTCCTTCAGTCTCGATTGCAACTTTGAATTGTATTCCATCGCTATTTTTTGTTTTTGAAGTTCGATTCGTTGATCAAATTCTTCTTGGAGTTGTTGCTCCATTTGTTGTTTTAATTCAACTTTTCTTTCTTCAAGCCGACGTTGCTGTTCAACCTCGTGCTTTTCCCTCAACGCTTCGGATTGACGAGTGACTCTAAGTTTTAATTCGTCCCTCATTTGTTGTTCAGTCCGTGCTAGGGCTTCTCTCTCCATCGATTGGAGTTCTTGTTCCATTTGATTTCTTAATTCTGTTTCCAAACTGGAAAGTGTCATCTCATGTTGCTGCTCAAGGTCTGCAACCATCGCCTCTTGAAGTGCAAACACTCGTTCAGAAATTGCTTGTTGACGAAGTCTACGTTCTCGTCGCAAATCTGCTCTCAAATTCTCTTCATTTCGAAATCGTGCTTGTCTGTCGACTGCCTGGTCTATCGATGTACTTGAAGCACTTGTAAACTTTGAACGAAGTGAAGATAACGACGACATCGACGTTGAGTTTTGCTTTGTTGGAGCAATGATTTCATCACTTGCATTATTGCTCTCGCTCATCTCCGTCAACTCCCATCAAGATGATTATGCACTCATCATCATACATAAGGAACGCGATGAAATTTTGGCATGGTTGGCTTTTTTTGGAGGCACGGATTCTCATCCAAACTACTGTTCCGAAGCATCGAGTTCAACCGAGGGAGGTTGGGGTTTGACCACATAGTATATACAAAGTAAAAATGAACCAAAAAACAACCAACCCGTACGTCCTAAATTTTCAGAATCCAATGCTGTGTCCGACAAACCAGTGAGAATGAGGGCCGTCACAATACCAATGAGTAGCAACAACATTTGTAGGATGGAGAGTTTCATATCAAGTCCGCCCTTTAATTTTGAAAGTCTTCGATCAGAAATCATGAGGACACCAGAAAAAAACATGACTGGCAAAATAAGGAAATCGAAGTATGGGTGCTTGTTGCATGTAGTGCTGCACCAACCATGGTCAATAAGGTCTGGACCAATGCCCATCACGGGCTGAAGCCAAATGAGGCCTGAGGCACTCATGAGAATCATTGCATTTCCAGGGGAAGAAAGTCCGTTAAAGTAAGGCAAATTGCTACCTTCTTCATATTGAAATCGAGCCAAACGAAGCATGCCTGTTGCAATAACCCAACATCCAACGATCGCCAATGAAATGGTCCATAATGGGGCAGCTTCTCCCCAACGACCAAACATGATGAACATCATCAATGCTGGAGCAACGCAAAATGAAAGGGAATCAGACATTATATCGAGACTTCCGCCTAACAACCTTTTCTTTGAATATTTTCGTGCTACAGGACCATCGATAATGTCGCCTATTGCGGAAAGAAAAATACAAAGCATCGATGCCCAGATAAATTTCGTTCGTAAATCAGATGAATACGGTGAGCCCAACTCTTCTACGGAGAGAATGAGGAAAAAAATCGAAGCAGTTCCCAACAGAGCATTGGACAAAGTGATATAATCTGCGATGCCAGTCATCCCGAAGGTTGTTTTCATTCTTCCACCTCAGAAATTTACGCTGAATTCCATATCGCAGGCTGGACAGTTGAGGGTTCTACTTCCTGGTCGTTGTTTCATTCGAAGTCCACGTTCGCAATGAGGGCACTGGATTTCCACTCTTGGAACATGCTCTGTCAAGGTAAAATATGTGTCACATTGGCCGCATTTTAGGTGGGCAGGGCGCTTTGCAACACCTGCGATGAGAACCCTTGAACATTCAGGACAACTTACCTTCTCTTCTTTCCAAGCACGAAGTGTGCCTTCATGTTCGATATTGACTTTTGCTTCGCATATCAAACATGCAACAACACCCAACTTTGAGGGGAGCAAATGGTCGCATTTAGGGCAAGAAAGTGGGGGGGGGCCAACCCTTGACTCGACTGTAATCTCATCGGACATACGCATCTCTAGTCATTATTGTTCTTTCTTTTTTCGCATCAATATCAATTGATTTGGGACAAAATTCCAAGGAATGTCAATATTCAAATGGAATTTTTCTGAAATCTCTTTAAGCATGTCTTTTGCAAGAACTTGTGCTCTTGAATCGGTTAAATCGATGGCAATGTGTTCATTTGAGAAATCGATTGATTCTGTTGAAGCCTCAGGATGTGGAGGGGCCTGTGAGAAGTTTGAATTCGATTGAACATGAAGAAGTTCGGGTAAAGAAACATCCTTGATTTTCCTCCACCAACGGGCTCGACCTTCGTCACGATGGTTCTCAACAAGCTCAAGTTTGCTAAGTTTTTTCAAATGATGATACAGATTATATCGGTCAATTTCCAAAGCATCTTGCAATTGAACGGTACTCATTTCCTCTGCTTGTGCAAGGAGAACATACAATTCTCTTCGTGTTGGATGGGCTAATGCTGTTGTTATCGGGTCCCCTCGTATGCGTGCCATCCTCTCACCAATCTATCAAAAGCACTCATTGACTTTGAACATGTCGAGAAGGATTGTTAAGAGGATGATGCCCTTTTCTGAATCAATCGTTGTTTTAAAGCTTTGAATGCTTCAATCGTCTCGGTATACAATGAAAGGAATGTGCTTTTCAAAAGAGGCCACATTTGTCCGTTCTGTGCAAGTCGAGCACCGTTGAAAATCACCAGAATCACAGAAGCTTCGTGAATTAGAACACCTACCCAAAGTTGATCGTACATTTGGTTGATGACAGCAAAGACAAGTGCGAGGGTAATGCCCACTGAAAGGAGTAAGTTTTGTGATAACGTTCGTTGTGCTTTACGAGCAAGGTCAATCATTTCGGTTAACATCCTCGGATCATCGCTCGGAATCAGGATGTCTGCAGCCTCCAAATTGACGGATTCGCCGGTACCAACCGCAACTCCAACATCGGCAACTGCCAAAGCAGCAGCGTCGTTAAATCCATCCCCAACCATCATCGTGATGTGGGTTTGGGACCTGCCTTCGACCCATTTTACTTTACGCTCAGGGTCCAATTCACCATGAGCAGCGTTTTTTGGAAGTCCTATTTGACGAGCAAATTCATCCACTGCTCTCTGTTGGTCGCCTGAAATAATCTCAACATTAATATGGCGGCTGTAAAATTCTGGAACAAGTGATTCAGAGCCTTTTCGAGTATCATCATGTATGAATGTAAACAGTGCAATGATGTTGTTGTCCTTGATGAGCACGCTCGCTCCGTGTCCTGCGTTAAGTGCAAGTTCAAATGCATCTTGGATAGATTGTTCAGCATCTTTCATGATTTTATCTTTTGAATTCGCACGAACAAACGCAACTTTTGAAGAACCATATTCACCTTCAACACCTCCATCAATATCCTGCAACTTTGTGATTTTCGTTGGTTGTATGTTCTTGCTTGTAGAGTATTCCAACACAGATAGTGCATAGGGATGCGATGAACGTTGCTCAAGTCCAGCAGCGATTTGGAGGATGGAATCCTTTCGCTGACCCTTAGCACAAATTACTTCGCCAATTTTTGGCCTACCGGAGGTTAGCGTCCCAGTTTTGTCTAACAAAACATGGTTCACCTTTGCGAGTCGCTCAAAAATATCGCCACCTCGAACAATGACTCCACGTTGGGCAGCATGCGATAAGGCCGCCGCGTGGGGAACAGGGGTGGCTAAGAGAAGGGCACAAGGACAAGATACGACCCACAGAAGTAAGATGATTTTCCAATCGTCTGGGAACATAAAATACCAAACCGCAAACGCACCGAACAATACAAATGGCACCCAAATCGCTGTGAATTTTTCAAGGCTACCTTGAATACGAGGAGGTACTTCTTTGAATGAGTGCACTGCATCAATTAATCCAGAAAGACGTGTATCTTTTCCGATGGCCGTTACTTTAAGCAAGACTGGGCCTTTTGCCAAAACAAGACCTGCTTCAATTGAATCACCTTCTCCAACTTCAACCGGAACAGATTCACCTGTCAATGGTGCTTTATCCAAAGAGCCTTTTCCTTCAATGATGATGCCATCTGCTGGAATCAATTCTCCGCTTCTAATTTCTAAAATATCACCAATTCGAACCAAATCGATGGGGATGACATCATCATCTTTGCAAATTGGCACTTGTTGATGGGTTGGCGTAATTGGTGCAGCCATCGGTAGCGATATTGAAATCTTTGAAATCTTAGAAACTTCAATTGGTGTTGACTGTTCAACACGACGGGCTGTTCGTGGTAATCGGTCTAATCCCCCTTGCATCGCTTCTCTTGCTTTTTTAAGGGCATCTCCCTCGAGATGAGCCGTAAATGCGACTAAGATGGCAACAATGAGGGCTTCTTCCCACATTCCGAGGATACCAGCGCCAATCACTGCAAGGCTGGTGAGCACTTGAAATCCCATCTGTCTATTCTTTAGAGAACTCAATCCTTCACGGAACATTTGCGCTCCTCCGATGAGTAAGCCTGGAATGGCAATGGCTGCGATGATCATCTCGGACAGCCCAGCCAGTTCAGCGAGAAGAACAACGAGGAGAATTGGTACCGCGATGCCCCCGCCAATGAGACGCCATTGGTCTGGACGAATTCTATCGGACCTTGCAGCAGAGTACCGAGGTGGTTGACCAAGAACATGAAGCAAAGATTCATCTCGCATGTTTGCTAAATCTGAAGGCGTTTCGGCGATGACTTGAATCAAAATTCTGCCATCATCATTTACTTCAGCATCCAATATACCAGGCTGACGTTTGAGCAATTGCTCAAGTTTTGCAACTGCGATATTGTTTCGATGAGCGACTTCACGTGCCTGAACCCCAAGCAATTCTTGGTGGACGACATCTGGGGCATGCCCTAACGAGCGAAGGACAGAAGAGACTTCTGCTGCGGAGCCTTTTTCGACATCCAATTCAAAACGTACTTCACCGGTTGTTGCTGATACTTTCGCATCACTTACATGATTCAAATACGACAATGCACCCATGGCTTTGGAAGCACAATCAGGACAATCCATACCCATGAGTGGCCATGCGACCTCAAATTTCCCTCGAAAATCTTTGATAATCGTAGTGTCAAGTACTTCAGCATCGAGAATTGTGTTGTTTTCTTCTGGTCTGTCTTCTTGTTTTTCCTTTTTGACAACTTTTGATTTTGCTTTCGTCACGGGTTGGGCGGGTACATCATCATCGAGCGACAAAAACACTTCATCACTGCCTTCGTTGTTCTTCCCCATGCTTTTGCGATTCATGGCATCTTCATGAATACTCCCACTTGGAAGGAATCAATGTCATAACCTTGAAGGAACAATAGATTCTGCAACAACTATGCAATTCTTGCCAGAAGGGTGGAAGCCTTCGTATGTTGCTATCGACATTGATGGAACGATTACGGATGAGAAAAAGTTACTTGATGGCGAAGCAATCGAAGCACTACGAAAACTTGAGCAATCTGGTATTCCTGTAATTTTAAGCACGGGAAATGTAAGGGCAATTGCATATGGCTTATGGCGATTCATTGGTTTAAGTGGCCCAATGTGCTGTGAAAATGGTGGCGTACTTTGGGATGAATCATGGCCACAACCTCTTGTTCGAGCAGACCCAACAGAAGCAAAAAAAGCAGCTGAATGGTTGGCTTCGCAAATAGATGGACTCGACCCAAATGGCATAGAAACCAACCAATGGAGGGAAAGTGAATGGTGTTTACGTGCCGATGAACCGTTCGAACTCATTTGTGAATTACTCAAAAACAGCCAATTCGCACATTTATCCACAGTGAGGACGGGATTTGCAATTCATCTCATGGATGGTGTCTTATCGAAAGGGCAAGGACTCAAAGTGTTGTTTCAATTATTATCGATAGATCCTGCTGAAGTTCTCGCTATTGGAGATGCACCGAATGATATTTCGATGTTTGAATTGTGTGGACATTCCATTGCAGTTAGTTCGGAATTTGATGAAGTTGTAGTTGCAGCAAAGACAGTATCACATCATCAAAGAAGCAAAGCTATTGCCCCTATTGTCGATGAGATTCTGAAGGCGTAGTCATTCTTCTTCTTCGATTTCAACAACGTCAAGCAATGCTCGTTCATGGTTTTGAAGCGCTTCCTCTAGCACATTTTTGTCAATTTCTTTCTTGACACGTGCACCTAGTTTCTTGAGGTCTTCGGTTCGTTTGATGACATTTCCTTTGTTGTTCATCAGTCTACCTTGGGCCTCCTCAAATGCTACATTCGCCTGATTGAGCCGAGACCCAATATTGTCAAATGATTCGAGGAACAAGACAATTTGATCATGAAGTCCACCTGCTTGTTCAATCAATTTGACTTGATTCCGCCTTTGCATTTCCCGCTTCCACAAATCCTTGATGAGCAATAATGCAGTCACAATCGTTGCTCCTGTAACCACTTTGACATTGACGTTTCCTGCCAAATCCATGTACAACTCTGGGCTTTGTCGCATGGCAGCACCAAATGCGCTCTCGAGAGGGACGAACATGAGAACGAATTCAACCGAGTTCACTGATTCCATATCTTGATAGCGTTTGGAAGCGAGGATTTTTGCATGGTTTTCTATCGATTTGCAATGTTCTTTCATCGCTTTTTCTGCTTCTTCTTCACTTTCAGCATTCACATATCGCTCCCATGCTGTTAGGGACACTTTGGAATCGATAATCACTTGGCGATTTTCGGGTAAATAGACGATAAAATCTGTACGCTTACGGGTACCATCTGCTGATGTTTCTGAAATCTGTGTGTCGTAATCTTTGCCTTCGACAAATCCCATGGATTGAAGGAGATTTTCAAGAACCAGTTCGCCCCAAGCACCTTGTGCCTGAGCATCAGCCTTGAGGGCCCTTGTGAGGGATTGTGTGTCTTCGCTCAATCGAATACCAAGATTGGAAACTGCGGTAATCTCGTTTTTCAAATTGGTATCCCTCGCTATGGATTCGCGTTCAAAACGATTGATATTTTCTGTGAAGGTTTCAAGATTTTTTTGAAGTGCTTCTGTAGCCCCTTTGAATGAGTTTTCTTTGTCTTCCTCCGATTTTTTGACAACTTCATCGAAGGCATTTCTTGCAGTGATTGAGAACACTTCTTTGAGTTGTTCAAGTTGTTGCTGCATTTGTTTTTCTCGTTCATTAAACAATTCGTTTTCGTGTTGAGTGCGCAGTATTGAACGCTGTCCTTCACTCTCTAACTGTTGGCGTAACGTAGCCAATTCGACCGATGACTCATGTGATGTTTGTAACACGAGTTGTTTAGTTCTTTGGTTCATGACCGCCCACATGAGGACGAGTGCTACGAGTAAAATGAGAATTGCGACCCAATCTTCCATACCTATCGATATGCTATTTCGTCAAGGGTTTATCAAGTTAATTTAGAATGATTGAGGTGCCGGTGGTAGGATTCGAACCTACGAAGCTATACGCAGCAGATCTTGAGTCTGACCCCTTTGACCGCTCGGGAACACCGGCTTGTTTCTTGCGTGATGCCTTCTCTTCTTGACTATTGCTCTTCACGAGCATCTACAACTTTTTGCAGTTTCAAAGGAGGGTTTTGATTGTTAAAATCAATGTGTTCGAACCATTTTTCCACCTTTTGGTTTCTCCTGATTATGAACACAAACACCAAAACGACTATGGCCAATATGGATAAGCCAACATTGACCATTGCAGAAGTTTCATCTTCAACATCAAATGGTTCAACAGCAGCCATTGGGATGGAAATTTGAGGTGTTCGGTTTTCAAGTTCTATGGTAAGGCCCAATCGACCTTCTTTCCAAGCTTCCACGGTCCATTGAATTCGTTGGGTCTGACCACTCTCCAGCAAAAGCTCAGTTGAATTGAGGATTTTTCCTTCGTCGTTACGCAGGATAAGATTGGTCGAACCCGAAAGTAACCCAGGATTCACAACATCGATACTGATGGTTAATTCTTGACCTACTTTTGCTCGATAGGGTTCAACGAGGATGTCTTGGAACGCTGGTTCAAAAGCAACAAGGGTGATGCCAAATCGGTAGGGTTGTTCTTGACTACCCAATCCGCTCATTGTATATCCAGCATTATCGACAACGTTGAACCAAATCTCAAATGAATCACCTCGTTCAAAAATGAAATCTGTAAATGATAAATTGATGAGGTCCGCAAATGTAGTTCGTGACATTCCGGTCATTTCACCAGTGAGGATGAACGACTTATTCATGCCATCAACAGGCTTACCCGCTCTGAACAACTGAATGTACATCACTGTGTCATGAACCCCAATTCCCCCTGCATCATCGACAACAAAAATGAGTTCAACTTCTTCAAGTGCATTGCTCCTCAAATTTTCAAAAATTCCTTGTGGAAGAACGCCACGTGGCTTTTGATCATCAAGAACAATACTCAATTCAAGAGAATTTGAGTTCCAATCGTTCATTCCAATGATCGAAAATGTCAGTGTCCCTTCATCGTTCACCATCACAAGAGATTCAATCGTTATAAGAATTTGATATTGCCCGTTTGAACTGAAATTTTCAATGCCAGTTCTAGTCCGTTCTCCATCTTCCAACCGCCAGTGAATTGCACCTTCTTGAGGTAGTTCTTGTGCATAGATAGATGAAGAATTGTAGTACACACCAATGATTGCTTCTATCAGGTCCTGCTTTGAAAGTGTTAATTCACCATTGAAGACTTCACCTTGTGGACTTGTTTGGTCAACGATTGAATCAAAACGCAATTCAAGTACTCTTTCCGCAGTCCATCGGTATCGCTCCATTGTTGAAAATCCGATGGGGATGCTTGAACCTTCATCGTACACCGAGAATGATGGTAGAAACGACAAATCAGGTAAAGTGCTCACTCTTTGCCAGGATAATCGAAATGTAAACAGCACCTCAAATGTAGAGGTAGGTTTTTGCTGAAATGTTGTGACTATTGGCGTCTCTTCAAAGCAGTCTACATCAAAATCAATCGTGTGGAAACGCGGGTAATAGTGGATAAAACATGATTGTGAATATTCACTCGACATTAAGTGCAATCGAATACTATCGAGTGATGTTAGGCCGTTACCCTCCGTTAACACTGCTTTGAATGAATGTTGATATCCGGGAAGGAGATGCTGATTTTCAAGGTCGAAAGAAAAAGTATCGAGTTGAACAATCGTGTCTGACCTTCGTTGTACCTCGAAGGTAGCAGCGTCATTGAATTCTCCTTCGGAACCACCATTTGCAATTGGATTACCAGCCAAATCGAAAGCATTCACGACAAGACTAGCACGGCCAACCTGAGCGTTTGGAGCAAGAATATCTGCCCACTCGAATAAAGGAAGGTCAATTTCTGCATTTGTAACGCCTTTGTTGACCGAAACCCACATTGATTCATACTCATCTTCTTCCATCATGGCATTACCGTTTTCATCATCCCTGTGTTCAAGCCAAGTTTTGATTTCAATTGCAGAAGCGAGTCCTTCGTCATCAGCAATGAAAAGCCGAATTGGAATATTTTGTCCTTCCATCCAAATGTGCCCATCGAGAGGTACTCGACCGCTTGGATCGAGCACATCGAGTCCGAGGAAGTCTGGTGGTGAGACATCATGCAAAAATCGAATTTCAGTAATTGCCTGAGTCCGATCGAGCGAGGTTGTTGTGGTCTGATTTTCTGGACCACATCGAGATATGAATGCACGAATATTCATCCACGTATTCGATGGGACTTTATCGGCGATTGTAGGCGATTCAATGTTGATGGTAAATCGGCCGTTTTCATCAACCTCACCGGTCCAACTTTGGATGAAATCGACTGGCTCGCCTGGCCATTCTGGTTGACCTCCAGAAGCATTGATGGGTGGAACTGCTTGGATTTGAATGGTCACTTCGGCCTCATTTAAACCAACCCAAATATTTGAGGTCCCATCAAATCGAACTCGGCCTGTAACCTCCATTGCGGTGGATTGACTGACATGAAATGGCCACAATGGATGCGTCCAATCCGCAATGGACCGTTGTTGGTCATCAAAAATTTCGAGTTGAATAATTTCAACATCATTTTCGATTTGATTTGATTGGGTATTGATGTAATGCAATGTTGGACCTGCAAACATACCATTTGCATCTGTCGCTTTCAAGAAGTAGTGTACATCATCGACATCATCAAGCAACCACGAACTCCTGAATCGCCAAATCACTTCGCAGAAATTAAGGTCGCAATTGACGGAAGAAGATTGCAGTGCAGCAAGTCCAAGGCCACTAAGCTGACGGAATCGGGGTGTTCCATCCAATTGGTCAACTTCAACAACCACGAAGGCTGATTCGTACGAAGAGGTTGAGGCGAGTGCGAGTTGAATCGATGTGATGTCTGGTGCATCGAAGGTTGGTTTTGCTGGATTCAAGCGCTCATGTCGAGTCGTGACCTCAATTTCCCGTTGCGGCAACCACTGTTCAATAGAGGTCGACTCAATGGTTTCAACGAACATTGGTTGGTGATTCGAGGTCACGTTGAGTTTAAGGCCAGCCTCCGATGATTGAACGGATATTGGGATGCGGACTATTTCGTAATTTCCGCGTTGATATGCTGCGATTTTTGCATCTTCAAGCACCTCGTGAGTTAAGACAAGATTGAATTTTGGATGTTCATCGAAATGGAGAAATTGGTTGATTTTTACTGAACCTTGGGAACTTGCATTCATTGTGATTGTGCATGATTGAAGTAAAAGATTCGATGTCATGAAAGATGAAGATGATGGGCATCTTTGTTGGAAGCCAACATAGAATGAATGTCGACCTATCGGAAGATTGAGACTTTGGCCATCAGAGAAACTCAACGTTGTTGAAGAGGAAAAATTTGTTGTCAAGTAGAGATAGCCGTTTTGATTGTGAGAATTCGAAAGGGGACTGTAAGGAAGGAGATATGAAAGGGATTGCCCCAAAGTTGGCGACATCTCAAGATTTTGGGTTGAAGATAACAATGTTCCTTGGCCGGACAGATTAAACTTCTGAGAAATTCCCAGTGCGGAATCATAATTTGAAGGTGGCCAAGAAAGGATTTCATGAGAAGTATCGTTAAACTCAACTGATATGTTGCTGGGGTACATCAAGCATTGAGGTCGAAGGATAGCACGTTTGAATTCTTGACCGGGCAAAAAGGAAAGTCGGAAATCAAATTCTGTCATACCTACTGTGGTTGTAAAATTGTATTGGCGTTGTCTGTCAACATCTTGGTTATCCCACCATGAAGCATTTACCATTTGGGTGTTTGACCATGAAGAATTCCAACCAAACGTCAAAATGTTCACCCTTTCATAAGGGCATACAGAATAGCGCTCGAGGTCTATGGATTGTTGTTGAGATGATACGAATACTTGTTCGGAGGTAATGAATCCAACAAGCGGTTCAAGATCTTTTGATTGAATAAAATGTTCAGGCCCCAAATGAAGGGAATGGATGGAAGGCGACATGTATTCGTCCTCCGTCGAGAAGTGGAGTTGAACATAGATTGAGGAATACTGAGATGTATCGAGGTGGATTGGGAAAGGAAGACTTCTCGACTGATAATCCTCAATGGTGTTGTATTGACTGTCCAACAATGTCACGGAAATATTCGTTCCTTCGGGTATGGACATCCAACCATCGAGGACGCCATAGCCGTAATTTGGGTCTGGTGTGATAGCTTGAGACAACCACTCACCGCTTGATTCAAACACTTCGATTTGAAATTCTATATCATCAATGTACCAACCATCGTATTCTAAGTATTGATCTGAAAAGAATGAAAAGCGAGCCCGGATATGTTGACCGGATACGTTGTTCATATCGAATGATTTCGTTGTGAATTGTTGTGGTCGATTTTGAATACAATTTCCTCCAGGAACATTCGACCCATCAATAATACCGAGCATATAATGGGGAGAGTATGGATTCACCGATGAAATTTGATCGTGAAATTCTGGAATTGTGTTAGGAATATACCACCATGTTTGGCCGCCATCTGTCGAGATAGAAACGGTTCCGCCATCCCAGTTTGCTTCGGCACACATCCATGATTGAAATTTAATTTGAGCAGATGCATTTAGGGGAACTTCAAATTCTGGTGTAATCAAATGAGTATAGAGGTTGTTTGTGTATCTTGTGACGAGATTGATGGCAGCACCATTCGAACCGGAAGGAAATTGTCCGGGGCCGTAGCCAGAAGTGTTGGCTGTGTTTCCAATTTCCCACCCCGTTTGCCCATCTGAAAGGATTGACCATCCTGCGGGTGCGACAATTGGGTTTTCAAAAGAAAATTGACGGGAAGTGGGGCCATTATTTCCAAGAGTGTTTGTCCACTGCCATTCATTGACAAGCGAGGATGATGTGTTTTTCCAACCGCTTGGGTCACCAAATCCTTGAGTTGGTTGGGAAGAAAAATTGCTCAATACCCTTCGTGATGGAGTTGGTGAATTTCGACCAGCCCAGATGGAAACATCGTCAATGACCATGCCCTCCCAAGTTTCGGAAAAAGAACCACCGTAATTTTTTACAGCGTCGGTATTGACTTGGAAAGACAGCAAAATTTGGCTTGCGTTAGGGTGGGATGACAAGTTGGTTGGCAAACCATAACGAATTGGAATCCAACCATACGATTCCATTCGATACGTGATGCCTTGGTAGACAAACCCCCACCCAGGAAGGCCGGGAATTGGTGAGATAACCTGCCACGAAGAACCGTTGTCGACGCTGTACCATGTTGAAAGTTCGTCACTTGAAGCACCTTCAATGTCCCAATTCGCCCAAAATTCAAGTTCAAGAGGTCCGCTTAATCCAGAAAAGTTAGCTTCAAGATACATTATGCCGTAAGCATTGGGTGCATAATCGCCCGATAAATTACCATGAATCCAAGCTCCTCGAAGGTCTCCTTCGTTTTCTAATGTAACATTGTCAATAAAAACCCCGCCTCGATGACCTCCATCTGAAGAGGTCTCATAGCAAAATCGAAATTGGAAATTTGGTGTCGTACCTTGAAGATAGCCATCCAAAACTACAGCATGTCTTTGCCACCCAGTGGACTGGCCTGAAAAAGCCATTGACGGACTCGTGGTTAGACCACTTGTTAGATTCGCATAGCCTAAGATAGGTGTCACCACCTGCCATGTTGTGCCGTTTCGAAATTCGATCCACACGGCATCTGTGTCAAATAATGAAAGCCAAGAATCAAACTCAATGGTGTAATTTCGATACATGTTGGGCGTTGAAATTGTCGGTGATTGTATGCAAGAGTATGCCGAAGATGTAAGGTTCCCAAATGCCGTTGTAGAAATGGCGTACTGTCCATGTGTTCCGGAAGGAGGAAGAGCCATGAGACTTGAAAACGATGTATTGGCAAGATCAACGACCTCCCAAACTGAATGATTTTGTCCAACGGAAAACCATCCATCAGGTTGGAGTGTTAAACTTTCAAAATCGGTTGAGGTGCCTCGGATTTCTTTCACCCCTAATCGCAATTCGCCAGTAGAATTTGAAATTTCAAGGTCCGAAAAAGTGCCATTCCATGATGTGTTGGACAAGAGGCCATACGACGTTGATTGATATTGATACGGAACGGGAGTAGGTTCTACTTTCATAGCTCCGTCAATAAAAGTATGATTTGCAGGAATTGAAAGAAGTGTAGTGTCAACAACATCTACATTTGAGGAGGTGGAATTAGGCATAAAGGTTGCAATTGCTTTTTTAGATGAGTTGTTACGAGTCCATTGTTCATCGATGACAGATAGAGATAATGAATTCATGAGGATGAGCATCACAAAAAAAAGCGCACAATACCTTGCTTTGTTCAAGGATGTTGGTGAAAGCAACTCGCCCAACTCAGCGCCTCCTCAACTGAGGAGATGAGGTCTTGCATTTCAAGGACTGTGTTCTTCGCATCTAATTTTTCGTTGAAATAAAGCCGAGAATTCAAATCCTGTGGAGAGTAGCACTCATCATGGCGTCGAAGCGTTCCCTAACGGACGAACAAGCGCACGAAATTGAAGAGCAATTGTTCTCGACAAACCGACTTCAATCGAACCGAAAAATTCCTGTCCCACTTCCGCGACCTGATTTTTGGCAGATGATTCGGAAATTGCTCGCCGATTTGGACCTCGAAATTCAGGAGTTGCTGCGCAAAGGCAGTCGTGATATGCGTTTGCAAAATAGACAAAGGAAGCAATCCAATATACGAAGAATTGCCTCAGATTTAGCCCGTCGTAGAATGGTGGCGATGATGCAATATGTTGCTTCTCAATCCATCCGAAGTGTTGACTTTCGAGACGATGGAGAGGCACTTCCGCCTATGGATTGGCAGCGCCATGACCCCGCAGAAAAAGCATTTTTTCTTGCGATTCAAAATGATATTGACCGCTTCAAGAAAGAAATTGATTGGCTGAGCATACAGCAAGGCATCGAAGGTGAAATTTTCGTCGACGAACCTTCCACGGTGGCACGCGGCACAATGCAACTCGATGCCTACATGAACGGAGTTAAGCAGCTTACAAGCCAACCTCCACCAACTTTGGCCTTTGAGGACGATGAACCTGAGGTCATTGAATTTGATATCGATGAAGAAGATCGAATTCTTGTAGAGCCCGAATGGCCAGAATTAAGTGAATATGGTGCGGAACAACCTGTAGAAAAATCAAACACTGCTGCTCAACATAAGTTCGAACAATATACGAGTTCAATCGCTCCTGAATTAGCCCCATCAACCTCATCGAAGAAAACGATTCCAGAAACTTCACCTGTTTCAAACCCTGAACCTCGAGGTGCTGAGCTCATACGAATTCGAATCATTGAATCAAGTGACGAACCAATCATGGATGAACACGGAAATGAAATCGAGTTGCAAACCGGCGATGTTCACATGCTATCGGAAGAAACTGCTCAATGGCTTATCGACACCGGCCTTGCTGAAAACGCAAACCTGTAGAAAATATTCTTCTTCAATTTGCACTTCGCATTGAAATTTCGATGCTGACTGTATCTGGAATAGGGACTCGAGCAATTCGACGAAGGGCTGCTTCATCTTTGTTTGATGTGAGGTCCATTTCAAGAAGGCGCTTGTGTACTCGCATTTCCCAGTGATCGTAGGTTTCACTACCTTCACCATCAGGTGCCTTTCGGACAGGTACGACAAGTCGTCGTGTCGGGAGAGGAATGGGTCCGCGTAGCTTGATGCCATCAGCGTCGCAAATCATTTTGATTTGACTTGCTACAAGGTCAATATCGCTGTGGTTCTCGCCTGTCAATTTGATGACGGTTACAGCAGCCATGGATTCTCCCTTCCTCTTCAAGTGTCAGTTGTATGAAAGAATCACTTCTTTTCGATCTTCAAACAAACGCCAGCAGCGACGGTCTTACCCATGTCTCGAATAGCGAATCGAGAAAGTTCAGGGAAAGTATCCATCTGTTCAATTGCCATTGGCTTTGTTGGTTGGAATCGAATCAAACAAGCGTCACCAGTCTTGAGGAATGATGGGTTTGGTTCTTTACCTGCTTTGTTGGTCTTTTCAAGGAGTTCCATGAATTTCACAGCGACTTGAGCAGTGTGTGCGTGGAAAACCGGGGTGTAACCAACGGAAACAACCTTTGGAATGTCCATAAGTTGAATTTGACCAACGAAGGTTTCGTCGTGTCGGACGAATGTTGGTGCACTGTCAGCGTATCCTGCAACGTCTCCACGTCGAATGTCAGTGGTTGAAAGACCACGAACGTTGAAACCAACGTTGTCACCTGGTCCAGCACTTGTTACGATTGTGTGGTGCATTTCGATGGACCTTACTTCAGCAGACTTTTGGGACGGGTTAAACACAACGGTCTTACCTGTGTTCAGTGTACCAGTTTCGATTTTTCCGACTGGAACCGTTCCGATACCGCCGATCTTGTAGACATCCTGAATAGGTAGTCGAAGTGGCTTGTCAACTGGCTTGTTTGGTTCTGCCATCGCATCGATTGCTTCAAACAAAGTTGGTCCGTTGTACCATGGGCACTTGTCGGATTTCTTGAACACATTGTCGCCGTTTAGGGATGATGCTGGAATCATTGGAACATCGTCTGGCTTGAAACCAGCACGCTTGAGGAGGTCTGAAACTTGGCTGCAAGCTTCCTTGTACTTGTCTTCACTCCAATCGACACCGGAAATATCCATCTTGTTGACGTGGACAATGAGGCCACTAACACCAAGAACCTTTGCGAGGAAAGCGTGTTCTCGAGTTTGAGCGTTCACACCATCGTTTGCAGCACAGAGGAGAACTGCTGTGTCAGCTTGGGAAGCACCGGTAATCATGTTCTTCACGAAGTCTCGGTGACCTGGTGCGTCGATGATTGTCCAGTACCACTTAGGAGTAAAGAACTCCTTATGTGCGACGTCGATGGTAATACCACGTTCTCGCTCTTCTTTCAAACCGTCCATAACGTATGCAAGTCCGAATCCAGCTTTGCCTGATTCTGCTGCAAGTTTTTCGTTCTTGTCGATAACGTGTTGATCAATGTGGCCTGAATCGAGGAGAAGTCGACCGACTGTAGTTGACTTTCCGTGATCAACGTGACCAATAAACACAATGTTACGATGTGGCTTACTCTTGTCTTCCCATTCTGATGGCATATTAATCGCTCCTTAGCAGACCTTCCGAAATAGAACCCCTATTTGAAGACCGCGATTCAAGAATTGTACATTTTCTGTTCAATTCTGCGTGCTATTCATCGGTCTTTACCGTTCCATCTCCGAGGATACTGTAAAGTCGTAGCGTACTCGTACTTCCTGTGATTGCTTTCGGGCTTCCAGACATCGCAATGACCTTGTCTCCTGGCTCAAGTCGCCCATCTTTAACCAATGCCTCGATGGCGGCTTTCATTGTTGCAGAACCTCGCTCGTACTCTTCCACCATGACCGTATCAACACCTGATAACATACATGTTCGTCGTAATGCTCGAATTCGATTGCTGACTGCAGTAACTGGAACTTCAGGTCGATATCCTGCAACAAGTCTTGGAGCATTGCCATGTTCAGTTGCTACTACGATTCGAGCTGCCCCAGAAATTTCTGCAAGCAGTACTCCAGCGTGAGCGATGGCTCTGGTACTTCGAAATCGAGCAAGAGCGGTAGGCCGACTGCCAGTTGATGCGAAGGATTGTTCGGTTGAAGATGCGATTCGAGCCATCGTTTCAACTGAGAGCGATGGATACGCACCTACGGCTGTTTCTCCGGAAAGCATCACGCATGATGCACCCTGCCGAATTGCGGACGAGACATCGGTGACTTCGGCACGCGTTGGCCGAGGATTTGCTGTCATGGTCTCGAGCATTTGTGTAGCGACAATAGACACCATTCCACGTTCAATTGCTTTTGAAATGATATGTTCTTGTGCTATTGGGACATCTTCGAGTGGTATTTCAACTCCCAAATCTCCGCGTGCTACCATGACGGCTTGACAATAATCGAGAATTTCATCCAAATTCTTGAGCGCAAGAGGGTGTTCAATTTTGGCTACAATTGGTGTATGTACGCCGGATTTTTTGATGTAATCCTTCACGGGAATGAGGTCGCTTGCCGTCCTCACATAACTCACAGCAACATAATCCGCTTCGCATTTGAGTGCATGCTCAAGTGCAAGAACATCTTTTGGACCGAATGCGGGCACATTAAGATGAGTTCCAGGAAAATTGAGACCTTTTCCTGTATCGACAATGCCTCCGTTCTTGACAACACAATTGATGACTTTGCCATCGATTGACTCGACGGTGAGTTCAACCAATCCATCAGCGATAAGAATGGATGCATCTTTTTGGATTTGGTCTTCTATTCCGTCGATTTCAACTGGAAGATTTCCATCGAATGCACCCTCGATTTGACTTCGACCAATGTGCAATGACACAATGCTGCCTTGGGCCAAAAGAACCTCTTTGTCGATGGTGCCAATTCGAATTTTTGGCCCAGGTAGGTCTGCTAAAATACAAGTCGGCTGACCACGTTCTTTCTCAAGTTCGCGAATGATGGAATACAATTCAGTTTTGTCTTCAGGCGTTCCATGTGAATAATTGAGCCTGAACACATCAGCACCTGATTGAAGCAAATCCAAGATGTCTTTTTTGGTCGCTGTTGCTGGACCGAGGGTTGAAACGATTCGGGTTTTTCTCACTGTGTTCACCGGTTTACTTGTAATAGAGGCGGATGACAAAGGATTCGACGAGCAAATCATTGAACTTGTCATTTTGAATGGTTATTGTCCATTCACCGTCACCATATGTAGAGTCTGAATCTGTAAAGAGATACGATGATAAGGTGAGATAAATGCAGTCATTGTTGCTCTCGTCGCAATCATCACCATCACTTCGTTGGTCGATACCTACTTCAGATGTATTTGCTGCTTCTTCATCATCTTCATTGTAGGCATAAAGATCCAATTTTGCCCTGCAGTTGTTCGTTCCTACAACAGGTGTGCAATCACCGTCTTGTTGAGGATATGTAAGTTCAGCGACTGCTTTCCGAATGGTATTTCCACCATCTTTATCGTAGACGATCATGACATCGAAATCTTCCTCAATTGCATTGTTCGATGTGTTTCCTGAAATTTCAAAATCAGACCAGTAACCTGCATATGAGATGTACACGCGAATGGTGTCTTTGTCCACAAAGCCAACATCATTTTTCACCGTGAGGGCAATTTCATACTCACCTGGAGCGACATTTTCCCAGTTCACTGATTCGCCAGACAGGTCTGCATCATTTTCGCTATCGCCATCAGCATCTGAATCTTCATTCAAATTAAGGTCCCAATGCCAGGAGGCAATGTATTGACTTGGGTCGCCAGAATCTGAATCAGAACCATCAAGGGAAACGGTCATGGTCGCATCAATAGAACGGTCTGACATTTCTTTATCTCGTTCACAAATCCAAAGAACGATGTGCGTATTTTCGCTAATAGCCTCATCTTCACAATCTTCCGAATCGCTATATTGAGTAATGGTTGCGGACGGAGGTTCAGCACCAGCTTCACCAATCGTGATCGATTTAGAGGTGTCCTTGGATCTTGAACCATCTGAAATGGTGAGTGTGACTTCAAAGGTTCCAGTCACTTGGAATGTCCATTCTGCTGTTCGACCTGTCTCGTCAATAGAATTGTCGGAGTCAAAGTCCCAACGGTAGGTAAGTGACCCATCAGAAGGAGTTGAACTTGATGCATCAAAGTACACCACATCACCAGCACGAATGTTGGATGAAGGTGAATATTTGATGACTGGGAACAGTTCTTCTTGGGCCTCATCACTCTCTCCTGAGAATAGGCACCCTGACAGTGTACTCATGGCGAGCAACAACCCGAGGAGGACCGCTTGCAGGCTTCGCATCGGTTCAATGGTCGGGTGACCTTCATCAAAAGACCTTTTGTTGTTGGCATCTAAAAAGAAAACAACGTAGATTGCCGACTGCCTTGCATCAACTCCTTTGCTGACCAACCAAATGCTTCGGTAATTCTGCCAAGGGCTGTGGCGAGACGTTCTGCATAATAATCACCATCATAGGATGGTCTGTCACTTTCTTCATCCCACCATGGGGCAACATCAACTGGACTTTTTGAGCCATCTGTGACGATATAGGAAACTTTCATTCCGGAAGTGAAACCAAGACCACGTTCAATCATTTGGCGTGCAACCCGAACTTGAGCCATGCTGTCTGGATTTGCATATTCCGCATCGAAATCGACGTCTTCAAGGGAGGTGACTGGATTTCGTAACACTTTTCCTTTGCATGATTTCGATAGAATTAAATCACCTACATTGACATTATTTTGTTTCAAGGATTGAACCTTGTGAATGGCAAAGGCAACCAATTCTTCGCCCTGATCCTTGAGAACAAATTGGAACAATTGATTCATTGATTCAATGAGGTATTGGAATGAATCGGTCCGTTGAGTTTCATAACCTCGAACGAGCATTTCTTCGTTTGGCCAAATCACCTGACCTAAATATCGCTTCTTTGCACCGTGGCTGAAAAAGACTGAAAGGCCTTTTTCAAATTCAAGGACCGCTGAATCTTGTGAAAATCGCTTCGCTAATTGAGTTCCAAACTCAAACATGATTTTTGTAGGTTGTTCTAAATCAACTGATTGTTCTATGCTCGATGAAAAATAGGCTGTGCCTTGCAACTCGGGCACCTGAACAAATATGGAATCCGTATCTGAATACACTACACTGTGGCCTTCCCCTTCAAGTGATGATATAACCGACTTGATATTTTGACGAGCCCATGCTGTAATTGAAGAGCCTAAATCGCGATGCGTAAATCGGTAAAATCCACTTGCGAAGACGCCATAAAATGAATTCATCAAGATTTTTACAGCGTATTGCATTGCATCATGAAATCCCTCTGCAGATGCATTCTGTTCTTGCTTTGCATGTTTTAGTGCAGATTTGTGTTCATCCCTTTTCGCCATCAAACCCTCAAGCAATTGAGGCACCAACCCTCGTTTTTCTTCGGATTTCAAAAAAAGAGCACCCGTTGGTGCAACATGATGAGCAGGTAATGGTTGCTCAAACGGTGATCGCTCAATTCGGGTGGTGTAACAAATATTTTTTCCAATCATAATCGAAGGATACATGCTCTTGAAATCGAGAACCGCAACCCAAGGGTACAGCCCTGCATCGACATCATGAACATAACCTCCAGCAATTTGGCCTTCTTTAGGTTCAGCCGAGCCTGTAAGAGGCACGGCCACCATTTTTTGGTCCGCCAATCGGATCACAAGCGAATCAATGAGTTGACTCGTGCTTCCATTTGTAGCTGTATCCATCACCACTCGGGCCACGGATGCCAATGCTTCAGTGCGGCGAACGGCTTGTATCTCTTTGAGAATATCAAGGGGTAACTCTGCGTCCCGTACACAATACTCAATGACTTCCTGCGGCCTTTTTGCCCACTCTTCATCCATTTTTGACGCATCAATATCCATTTTGTGTTTTTCTTCATCTTCTGGAAATAATAATTTTGCAACAAAGGATAGCGTTTCCCGCTTTGGACGAAGGGCTTGTCTGGCTTGCCACCATGCATCCATGAAAATTCGACCGCACACCGTCCATGAGCGATTCGACAGGCGTTGGGGAATCAACCCGTCTCTATTTCGGTTCACTTCGTTTTCATTTGAAGCGCATCGCCCCCACCCAAACAGTGCTGATTGTTTTTCCCAATCGTCTCTTTTTGAATGATGGAGCATTCGCTCTTTGATTCTTGGTAAATCGAAATTATCGATGTTGTATCCTGAAATAATATCTGGGTCGGTCTCAAAAATATACTCTGTCATTTGTTTCATGATGTCGACTTCGCTACCAACGAACGATTTTTGTTCACGTTTCCCTGTGCCGTAATATTCTATCCAAGCAGCACCACATAGGATTGAATTGTTTTCAATGCTGGTTTCGAGGTCAAATGAACATACTGTGAACGGAACTGGAAACGGTTCGCATGTATGAATCGACTCCAGTCCAACCTCAAATGCTTCATCCACCCGAAATTCATGTTGCTGCACAGGTTCTGCTTCGATTTGAATATGCATTGCAAGGTCAAGGTCGAGAAACAGTCGGTTGACGAAAGGTATGTCTGCAGAGTATAATTCAAAATTTTGCGATTTCAATATTTTTCGTATGGATGGAACATGGAATGGTTGAGTTGCTCGAACGGTCCAAACGGGTCGCATGCCCAACTCGGTCCATTTCATGACAGGGCCTGTGACTTCTTCGACATGTTCCATCTCTTTGACGCTTTCAACGAGTTGGTTGGTCTCAGGCGTCATTTCATCGATGGATGTCACGAACAAAGGAGAAAATTCGAAGGTCGGTTGCAAACCTGTCACACTCACAGCAACTGACTTTCCTTCGCTCGTCCTACCAAATAAATCGATGACCGTTGAAGAAGTTGATTCGCCATCAACCGCTCGATATCGTCCAGTCAAGATTCCTACCTTTGTCGACATGACGGCCACTCTATTGGCTACTTGCCCATCGTCTTAGAACTCACCGATTTGCTTTTTTGGACCTTCAACTTTGAAAAAATCCTCAATAGATTGCCCCGAAATCATTGAAAGCCGAACCCCTATGGGAAAATTGGGGAGGTGAATTCGTGGCTGATGATATCGATTGGGATTCATTGACTTTTTCCATGACGCCCACCGATTTCATGTACATGACCACCATCCAAGGCGACGAGCCTTGGAAACCTGGTCAAATCATACCTTTCGGACCAATTCAGATGTCGCCTGCGGCCGGTGTCCTCAATTACGGGCAAGGTTTGTTTGAAGGAATGAAAGTCTTTCGAACTTCAAAGGAGAGAATCGTGTTCTTTCGACCAGAGGAAAATGCACGAAGAATGCAACGTGGAGCAGACCGTTTGAAAATTCCACCAGTGCCGGAATCCATTTTCATAGATGCAGTTGAGCAAGTCGTTTCGGCCAATCAAAAATTCATTCCTCCAGTTGGCCGTGGTGCGATGTATGTTCGTCCGCTCTTGATGGGAAGTGGTCCTGTCCTTGGAGTAGCACCAGCACCATCCTACACATTTTTGGTGTATGTCACTCCTGTAGGCCCTTACTTCAAAGGTGGTGTTCAAGCGATTGAACTGCTTATTTCCGATGTGCATCATCGCGCAGCCCCAGGTGGTTCAGGTGGGGTAAAAGCCATCGGAAATTATGCACCGGGAATGAAGCCGAGCAAAGAAGCAAAAGCACAAGGTTTTGCCGAAATCATTTATTTGGACGCAAAAACTCATACCTACATCGAAGAAGTCGGTGCTGCAAATTATTTTTGTATCAAAGACAACGTACTCTACACACCTGAACTTACAGGAACAATTCTACCCGGTATCACAAGAGATTCGACCATCCAACTCGCACGATCGATGGGTTACACCGTCATCGAAACCAAGGTGAGTGTTGAATTCGCTTTGGCTGCAGATGAGGCTTTTTGTTGTGGCACAGCTGCAGTGATTTCTCCAATCGGTTCAATCACACATGGTGATGTGAAGTCGGTGTATGGTGATGGAACACCTGGCTCGGTGACACAACTTCTCTACACTGAACTCACCAACATTCAGAAAGAATTGAGCGAAGACCCATTTTCATGGCTTCATGAATTGCCAAGTCATGTTTGAAATCAAGATGATGTTCAACCATTAACATTGGGGGCGGAAACATGCAAGAGTATGTTTGGGCTGCTCTATTGGGTTTCTATGTTGTTGTTGTATTGTATGCTACCAAGATTCCGTACAACCTCATGGTCAACAAAGGCGTTGAACACATTCGGGCAGTGTATTACAACCGAAAAATTGTCCACGTGTTTGCAGGTGGCGTGATCTCTCTTGCCATTCCATATGTGTTCACTTCACCCATGTACCCCTTCTTTTGTGGCTTAGCATTTACACTCTTGATTGGAAGTTTTCATTGGTTTGGCGCCCACCTCACTTGGTTTCAAACCGAGGAAAATCAAAATGATGTGAAATTTGCATTGATGTGGTTTCTCTCGATTTCAATTCTATGGTACCTCCTTAACGACCCTTGGCTCGCCATCATGCCTTCATTGTTCATGGCATTTGGCGATGGAATTACTGGGGTGGTTCGTAACAGAGTCGTCCGACAAAGATCAAAACACCCAATTGGAAATGTCTTCATGTTCATTGTGAGTGCTCCATTGGGGTATTTTTGTGGCATCATGGCCGATGGTTCGTTTGAATGGTGGGGTGTGCTTGCAGCGTTCGTAGCCACGCTAGTTGAACGCTACGAGTTCGGTCCAATCGATGATAATATCCTCATCACAATTGCATCAAGTGCCATTATTTTTCTTGGAATGGTTTTGTAGGAACCAAAAAAAGTTCGTTTGAAAGGCCCATAACGAATAAAAACCAATTGCTTGAGGGTACATTATGACTACTATTGTATCAATGCTCGAAGATATGGTCGCTACTCTAAATGAAGCAATGAAAGATGCTGTAAAATCAGACAAGGGAAACAAGACCGCTGGAACCCGTGTTCGTAAAGTCATGCAAGATATCAAGCGTTCAGCCCAGGATGTCCGAAATCAAATTCAAGAAATTCGAACGGAATAATTCATTCAATCATAAGAATGACTTTGGGGCGATTGCCCTTGTTTGAACTATGTTCAAACCTCTTCGTGGAATCAAAGTTCTTGACCTATCAAGAATACTTGCTGGCCCTTATTGTGCCCAGCAACTTGCTGATTTGGGTGCTGAGGTGTTGAAAATTGAAGCACCTTGGGGCGATGACACCCGTAAATGGGGCCCTCCGTTTACTCCTGGCTTTGATGGAAAAGAGGTTGCGGCATATTTTCTCTCATGCAACAGAGGAAAGACCATTGAGCATGCTCATTTGATAAATGATTGGAATGAAATCAAAGACCACATTGAACGAAGTGACATCATCATCGAAAATTTCAAACCGGGCACAATGGAAAAATTGCTCGATGCATGGCCTCAACATGCCATCATTTGTCGAATTACGGGCTATGGGCAAAGTGGTCCAAGAATGCACCAACCCGCCTATGACCTCACAATGCAAGCACGCTCTGGCATCATGTCAATGACGGGTGAAAAAGGAAGAGAACCGGTGAAAGTGGGTGTGGCTTGGATTGATGTCATGACCGGAATGACGGCAACATCAGCCATTTTGGCTGCTTTATTCGAACGAGAAAAATCTGGTCAAGGGGCGCTTCTTGACCTATCGTTATGGGATGTTGCCGTCTCATCTATGGTCAATCAAGCTCACAACGTGTTCGCAGGAAAGCACCCCGAACCTATGGGTTCTGCACATCCAAACCTTGTTCCTTACAAAGTGTTCAAGGCACGAGATGGTTGGTTTGCATTGGGTATCGGTTCGGATGAACAATGGATGGAATTCTCCGCACGCACAGGTCTCGATGGAAAAGAACAATGGAGGACAAATCAAGGTCGAATTCAGTATCGAGACGAGGTTGAACAACGCGTTCAAAGTATCATTGAACATAGGACTCGAGCAGAACTTGAAGCATTGCTACAAGGCATCCCATGTGCACCTGTGAATTCTCTTCATGAGGCCCTTGAAGATGAACAATCCGTTGAACGACACGTGACTGAACTTGTAGGTGGTGTTCAAACATTGAGTTCAGTTTTCAGATTTTGTCAAGTTCAGAATGAGAACAAAGATGTTTGACCAGAAGAACGCAGACGACCTCCTTCTTCGAGTTTCTCAAAAGCTTGGTCCATTCGACGTTGGCTGAACTCTCGTTCTGTTTGAAGGAATTGTACCAAACCCTCACGGTTCACCTCTCCCAGTTGCAACTTTTCATCGGGGACATCATTGCATGGATGATCAAGGAAAACATCGCGAATTTCAGACAAATTTTCTGGGATGTCTTGACCTTTGAATGTGCATACTGCCTCCATCGTTTTGTGTTCTCGAATCAATTTCAATCCTGTTTTTGGTCCGATGCCTTTGATTCCTGGATGGAAATCAGTTCCGATCATAATACCAAGGTCAACCAATTGCTCTCTTGAAATTGAGAGGGAGTTGAGCATGGTTTCGAGGTTGATTTCCTGAGCATGTACCGTTCTGCCGTGTTGTTTCGTTCCATCGCTCATTAGATGGCGAACAAGCACTGGTGAGCCATACAGAAGGGCGTCCCAATCTTGTGTCGCTACTACATCGAGTTGCCCCCTTGTCGCCATCACAGCAGCCTGTGCTTCACCTTCTGCTGCAGCATCAACCCAAGGAACCCCAAGCAAATCGAGCAAGGTTTTGGTTTCTTCAACCATTTCTGGTGAATAATGCATGATTCGTTGAGCCATTTTTTGTGCCAATTTGAAATCCCCTTTTGCTAAGGCTTCTTTGTGAATTTCTTCTGCCTCAACTCTTCGCTGCCTTCGCATTTCAATTTCATCTGCCTTAAGAGCGGGGGAAGGCCCATCGAACACATAGACGGGGTGAATGCTGTGGGAAAGAAGAACGGATGTGCGATGTAAAAATCCCATCAAATGGGCTACGACCCTTCCTTCTGACGTACGTAAAGGCCCACCATCACCGGTGGGTGAACGGTCTCGCATTGTTGTCAAGAATTGAAACGCTGTAAGGAAAGCGTCGATACCTACTCTTTTTCCTGCCAACGCTTGGAGTGTTGTCTGCTCGGCATGTGCCAAGTCTTTCAGGTTACATCCCATAATGAATAGCACATCATCACACTATGTATGTGTTGGCATACGCCATCATCAAGAAGTTGAACCACAACCAATGGTCATGAGCGAGGTGATGGTCACCCTTCGAGGTTGGCATCTTGCTTTAGCACACGCCGAACTTCAGGCCCTTCTACCAACAATGACAGTAACATCGACACCATCGAAGCGTTGGTATGCTGTTGAAGGACCAATGTCGGTTGAGGGTATCGAGCGGGCCTTGGAGCCTGCAGCCAATGTCGAATCCATTCTCTCACATGCAACCATAGTCGAGTGGAATGGTTCGTATGAAGGTGTCATGGACATTTTCCAAACAAGTCTTCAGCAAGATATCAACGGTACTGTTTCCACCTACACTTGGAGACACGGAAAGAAAATTGATGGCTGCTCCCTATCATCCTTGTCAAAAATGTGCGGTGGTGCACTTGTGGATTTCGGCAACAACATTGACCTTGAGCAGGCGGACCAAACCTTCGGTCTATGTTCCGATGCGGCATCATCTTGTATTCTCGCAGGTTGGTTTGTTGGTTCAACCCCCTCGGCATTCGGTGCTGAACGTCGACAAGCAACGGAAAGGCCGTTTTTCAAACCAGTATCACTTGACCCTCGTTTGGCTCGAACGGCCATCAACATAGCGTGCGGGCCCATTTCGACCAACATTGTGCTCGACCCGATGACCGGAACTGGTGGATTCATCATCGAAGCCTCGCTCTCCAAAAGAAACGGAGTAGGGCTCGACCACAACTCCGCCATGATCGAAGGGGCACAATCGAATTTGAAGTGGGCTCACGATGGTGAAGATTCCCCGACTTGCGTTCTTCTACGGGGAGATGCCACCGCTCTTGGTACATTTTTACCACAGCACTACCATGGTCACATCGCAGGCATCGTTCTTGACCCTCCGTATGGTCGAAATTCACAAGGTTCGTATCAACCACTAGAATTGCTCGAAAAAACACTCATGTCTGCCAAAGATGTCTTAGCAAAGACCGCTGGCATGGTGCTCATCTTGCCGATTCATCCAATGACTGTCTTCGAGGAAAGTGGGTTTCATCACGATGAAATCAAGCCACTCCACGGAACATTTTCTGAAGTTCAACGAATGCTTTCTGTCTGCGGATGGACCATTGAAGCGATGTTTACTGAACGCGTACACAAGAGCCTTACTCGTCTGGTCGTTCATGCAAAATTTGTTCTTCTAAATTGAGCAATGTGCTCGTCATCTCTTGGCTTGGAGGGTCAAATTTGTCTTTGTGAGGGCAGCCCTCATCCAAGATTGCTGTGTCCTCATCGTTGAGGACATAGGGGTAGGTTTGACACCCTTTCGGACGAATTTCATACACAGAGCACATGCCTTCTGCGTGAGGTTCAGCACTTGATGTGAGCAAGAAAACACATGCCCTCGTCGTTGTATCGTTGAGCAGCATTCGAATACCTTTGGACTGCCATGAAAAGTCATCGATGGCAAGGCCGGTTCGGCGTGATAATCGTGCCGCTTCGGTTTGTGTGATGGGCATGGTGGTCTCTCTGCAACAAGCCGAACATTTCATGGGAATGCACGGTAATTTCTTGCCCATGAACTAGGCAAACCATCCGCCTTATTCAAGAAGGGGGGATGATTCGGGTGGTTTACGGGCGATTAGGGTAGTCTGGATATCCTTCCGGCCTTCGGAGCCGGAGACGGGGGTTCGAATCCTCCATCGCCCGCCACGCTCATCAAGCATGGAAACGTCGAGGAGGTAGATTTACTATCTCTCGTTTCTTAACCATTTGTTGATTCTTTCGACGATTGAGATTGCATGTGTTGTTGAACCCATTGAATTTTGTCTTCTATCCATTCGACACTCTCGGCATCTCCATTTTGGGTTGCTGTGGAGAGAGCTTTTTGCAGGTAGTGTAATCCTTGCTCAAAGAATTGGTATTGGCTAAATAACATCCCAATGTTCGAT
>JAUREO010000013.1 GCA_030827365.1 Candidatus Poseidonia sp.
TGCAAGGTCCAAAGCGGTACATCTTGCCCACTCTAATTCTATTTCACCATCTGCTCCGTTTGAGTGTGGTTGTGCCATTGCCCATAAAGGAGGTCGTGGGATTTCATCGGAAGGTGATGCTGGACCAATTTGTGAAGGAATGTTACCCCATCGACCATCGTTGTATTGTGTGACCACAAGGGCGTAATAATCGGTTCCATCGACAAGGGATTGTCCATTTGCAGTTGAAACATCCGTCGAAGTTCGACTGTGTAATGAAATGATTTTATCTGGCGTTCTTTGATTTAGGTCGAGTTCTGTTGGAGCTATTGACCACGGCCCTTCGTTGATGAAGACAAGGTATTGTGAAAAATCAGGGTCGTGAATGAGTGACCATTCGACCATCAATGTTGAACCTCCATCATCTGGCCGATCGTAGAGCGAATTCATTTGAATTGGAGTATCTCGACGAATAAAGTCGTAACTTAATCGAATCAATATGGAACCATTTTGAGGCGATTGGAGCGTAAGTGACACATGTTGGGTGTTGTTGAGGAACATGCCAGAGTCAATTGCATATTGCAAGTTCGATTGTAAATTGATATCGTTTGATAGGTTGATGATGGCGTTGTATTTCAAATCGACAAGTTGCGTCCAAACCATGGCGTTATCCACTGGAGAGGTAAACATGAGTGGCATTGTAGAGAACTGTGTGTTGTGAGGGCCAGTAACATCACCGGCTAGATTAAGTTGCAATGGGTTGGTTGAATCGATGAGTGAGATGGTTTGGCCTACATGAGTTTGCGAGGTGATATTTCGAGTGATAGCACCACCTGCTGTTGCCACTTGAAGAGGTTGGGCTCGTCTTAGGACAAAGTCATCGACGCTGTTGTATTGCCCGTTGTTCTCAAATCCAATCAATCCTTGATTGGTGGTTAACCAAAAGTGCGATGACGTGACAATACCTTGGCGAACTTCATTGACGCCTTGAGGGGGCAAGTCCAAGTTGAGAATAGAGTGTGAACTTGTTCGAGATTCGAGCATAGCGATACCGTTATTTGAACTGATGCTCACGATTTGGTTCCCATTGCTCATCATATCACGAGCCGGCCACCAAGAATTGAGATTCGCAAACCCTTGCCCCTCTTCAAAATCTCCACTGCTGCTGTTCCAGTGAATCATCTGTTGAGAGTTGAAGGTCGAAATGTGGACGCCCCACCAATCGCTTGATAACGCGATGACTACATTTGATGGAAGTTGGTCAAATTTATGTGTTGAATCAACGGTTGGAGGTGAAGTGCCAATGTCAAGAATACTCACCCCAGGTCGTTCGTCGCCCCGTCCATCGTGTGAAACAATGAGGCTGATTGAACCATCTGAATTTATTCTGGGTGCAAACATCCATGATGAGTCACCGTCGAGTCCTTGGGCTTGTCCAATGGTTTGCATTTGGCCAGCCCCTTCATCAAATTCAACGATCCCATTTGCGGTAGCAAAGTACACCAGAGAGCCTTGTCCAGTTCCTGAACCACCGACATAGACATCATTGACGACAGCGGCAGGTAAACCATCAGCGGTTGTTATGGAATCCTCCCAATCTGCTGTTGTGTAGTTCCAAACACCTACGCCATTATCTGTTGCAATATACATGTGTGTCGAACTTGAACCGAATCCATTGACAATATTGGAGGGCAAACCTGCAACGAGTCTACCCGTCGTGAAGGACTGTGAACCAAGATTGAAACGCTGCACCCCCGGACTTGACCCAGATTGTGCTGCAAGTCCAATGACGAGTTCATTTCCATAGCGGACAATACCATCGAGATTTTGATGGAGGCCACCATTGATTTTTTGCAATTGCCCATTCGACGTGAGTTTGAACAGTCCATTTTCAATCGTCGAGAAGTAGATGTCTGAATTGACCATTTCAGCATCGTATGCAACTGCACGACCAGGGAATGTCCACCCATAATCCCATTCAATGGTACCGTTTGGTAAGAAATGACCTTTCAGGACACCTGTTGCAGCGAATGAATTTCCAGTGCCACCATTTGTGGGACGAGTCGTGACATAGACATGAGTTGAATTACCTGTTATGGTGCCCAACTGTCCACTTACAATACCGGGAAGGTCAAGCAAAACTTGTTCTCCAAGAATAGAAATATTTGACACTCGACTGTAACCAGATGATCCGCCAGCTTGTCCCATCAACCATGAGGAACCAAGCCACTGGAATGATGTCGCAGATGAACCACCACCTCGAACTGTTGCTTGACCAGTGGTTGCTCCGTTGGAAGTGAAAATTGAATATCCACCTGCAATATCATTACCGACGCCGTGTCCAACGATGAGACGCCCATTCGCCCAATCCAAGCCATCGTACCATACAAGGTCAGTAGGTAATCCGTTTGCCGAGGTTGTGATTTGATTGAGCCATTGTTGAGTAGCGTAACTATACTTCGAAATTCCTTGGTTGTTGTTGTAAAATCCAACATACAATGTTTGCGATGAATCACATGTGACCGATGCAACCCCGAATCCACCAAAGTCAGACCGTTGGAACGGCGAGACGGTACTGGACTGATTGTTGTTAATGTTGAACCGGGCAATTGAACCAGTACCTTGGTACATGGCCATGTGGAGGTATCCGCCGCACATCGTAGCAGACATTGGATATCCGTTTGGGATGTTGTTGGATTGACTGCTTCGATGAAGAGTTGTGATGTTGGTAATGCCATTGATATGGGTGACTACACCTTCTTGGAAGAAGTCACCACCGCCAAAGTTGCCGTAGATGCCACCACCTATGATGAGGTGGTTTCCATCGGTCCATAATTCAAAGAAATGAGAGCCTGAATTGTTGGGAAGCCCACTTCCTTCTGTCCATGTGGAAAGCCACTGTGAATTTTGTTCATCGTATCGAAGGATTCCATCTTCAGATGCAAAGAGGGTTGCACCCTTCCATTCGACAATGCCCCGAATGGGGAAATCAAACTGAGTCCAGGAACCCACAAGTGTGTAACTTGAATCATAGAGTTCAAGTTTGGTTTCGCCCCAAGCGACCCAAGTGTTGCCGTAACTGCTCTTGTAAGCAGTTACACGGTCAACTTGCCCCTCGGGAAACACACTTGTGCCCCAAGAATTGTTTGATGTATTCCATAGTGCAAGGCCTCCTGAACCCTCAGCGTTCCACCACTGTCCAGAGGCAACCGAAGCTATGATGATGTCACCTATCAAACCAAGTCCGTAGATGACTCCGCCGTTTTCGTTTACTTGAGGTCCCGCATCTAAGAGTGTTAATTGACTAAAATTAGCCACATCGATACGACCAATGGAATCAGAATTATCGCTTCTGTAATACATAACGTTGTTGTGAATAATCATCTGATAGGGTTCGGACGTTCCTGTGTAGAGGTTACTGTTTCGTTCGATATCGTACACTTCTTGTCCAGATGTGACGTTAATGAGTTGGAATCCATCTCCGCCTCCAACCCAAAGATGATTTGGGCGAATATCGGCAACAAGTCCAGACACATCCTCATTACCATTATCGAGAACATTGTCAAGTGTGTAAGGTGTCATCCATTGATTAGTTGATAAATCGTATCGAAGAACGCCAAATCCGTTGATGCCAATGTAGGCTATGTTTCCAATAATCTCAACAACGGCATTACCAGATTGGCCAAAATCATTTTCCCAATTTTCTGACCAAGTAAATGATGATTTGTCGATGAGTCCGGCCCCGCTAATAGTGCCGCCAAAGACAGTTGTTGAGTTGGTTCCTAAACTGTAAACAGCCCAATTCGGCATTCCATCCTGTTGGTTAATGCAATCTTGAACGGCAAGTGAACTCAATGTGTATTTGCAAAGCCCAATGTTCGTACCCGCGTAAATGGCATTTCCTTCGACCATGAGGTCAAAAAATTGTGATGGGCGTGTAGACCAACTGCTTCCCAAACCGAAGGATGACACTGATTGCCCATCCCATCGACGAGCCCCTTGTTGAGTTCCAATATACAAATTACTTCCATCTGAAGTGAGGGCATAGACATTTGCTGAAGGAAGAATAGCGAATCGATTTCCACTATTTCCTTGAACTGTGACCAGCGGTTGAATAATTTCATTGAGCGATAAATCCTTGCGTGCAACACCAAATCCTGGAAGACCCAAGTGAAGGATATCGCCAACAAGAGCAACTGGAGCAAAATCAACACTGTTCACACCAGTGGATGACCATGGTTGTAAGAATGATGTGGAACTGATATTGTAGCGTAAGACACCTTCATCTTCTGATGCGATGTAAATGATTTGATTGTGAATCGCAACATCGAGAAGGTATGAAGAGTCAAGACCGTTTTGGGTGTTAAAGACATTCCAGCCTGCGTTTGTTGTTGTGTGGTCGATGTAGGCCATCACTCCCGAGGCCACAATCACCAAGTTGGTTGCATCCACAGCACACCCTGCAAGTCTTGAACCGGTTTGTTGACTGCTTGAGTAAAACGTTTGAACTTGTCCAGAGGGGGATATTTTCGAAACATCTCCATTTTCAAAACAGACAAAGATGGATTGCCCATCAGTTCGTAGATATGTGATACTGTTTTGATTTTGGTTACCGAGGTTTGATAGCGGAGTGTCCCAATGAGCAGATGCTACATTGTATCGGTTGATGAGGCCATCTGCGCCGACATAGACAATTCCGTTTAATTCCACAATGCCAGTCATGTCGCCAGAGGTGGGCCCACTTGCCAACACAATCTCAACAAAAGAAGAACTTTGGTCGGCGTTAAATGCAATCAATCGACCAGAACCGTCATTGATGATCACTGGGGACCACGTAGGTCCAAATTCGCCACCTGCAGGCCATGAGAGAAGGCTTTGTCCATCGCCAACAAGTCCGAAGGTTGACGACAATCCGTAATTTCCACCACTGACGAAAACACCACTGGTGAGGTTGTAGGTTTGCAGATTTTTCCCGTTCAAGATGTACAATGTACTTGAGTTGAGGGCTAAACCACCAACATAATTTGATGACAACCAATTACCACTGTTCCAACTTGAACGCCAAGATCCTGAATTCCAATCGTATCTGCCAATCCCGCTGTCATGAGATGCCATGAAAATTAGGTTTCCAACCACGAGGAATTCAGTCACTGAATCCGAATGCAAGAGGTTGGCCGTAGACCATTGAGACCTAACATTCCCATTGGTAATATCGATGGCTTGAACACCAAGATTTGCATGTGATACATAGAGTACGCCATTGTTGACGAGCATAGCGAGACCATCGTTCGGTCCTGAATTTTGTTGACCGTTTGTGATCCAAGTTGAGGTTGAATTGGTTTGTTGAAGAGAAGCTACACCGCCTGAATATGCAGCCCACCAAGTTTGCCCATCGTGAACAAATTTGTTGAAAATATAATTGGCAGGGGCTTGCGGTAAACTGTTTTGAATTGAATTATCGAGGAGTGCTAATCCTGAAAAAGTACCATCTTCATGCATAATGTGCAAAAGCCCTGCCGAAGCCTCAATTTCAAGGTCGAGAATCCGTTCTTTTTGGAGGTCAATGACATCAAGAATTGAAGATGTTAATCCATCAAAGCCCAAGACAAGAATTGAAGTCCCAATCGCCAAATACATTTTGTTATCATTCACATCAACTTCTGAATCAGTGATTTGAACTGTGACTTCCCTAAGCGAAATCGCGGGGTTTGCAGGAGAGAGAGCTTCAATAATCATCGTCGTAATTTCAGCATCGGTCGGGAGCGTCACTTGTGCACCTGAGAAACTATTCGGACTTAGTTGACCTGATTTTGTGGAGGATGTTGGAGAGCCATCGAAGACATTTTTTTGACCGAGTGACCCCCAACCTCTCATATCGACGAGATTAGCATTGTTTTGTTGGCCGATAAAGAGATGTGGTTCATCAATGATGATTCCATCTTCGCCGCGAACTTGAATTTCAAGGTTAACATTTGATACTTCTGCACCTGGTGCAAAGGATAAGTTCCATGTTGCTGATGCTTTTGTTCCGATGGTTGGGTTAGCACCCGTGGTGGTCAATTGAACCCATCCTGTATCGTTGCTTCCCTCTGTTGGCCACACAACATCACCGGGGACCGAATGTGCTTGCACAGGTGCGATTAGGCCGAGTGGAATCGTTGTACTCAAGACCATAATGGTCATCATCAAAACGGCTGAAAACGCTGTGTTGTTCGGAGAGCGCTCCATCATGAAAAAATTCGCAGTCTAATGATATTTGAAGCCATTCCTTCAATGACTCTTTTTATCTTCGTGCCATCAACATCAAATTGATAGAAACGCATTGGTTCTCATCATTCATTCGCAATCCTCATACATGAAGTGAGCACGGCTTTTGAGAGGTGATGCTATGAATCGACGTCAGAAAGAATCTCGACTCAAAAAAGAAGCATTGGAATATCACGAGGCGGAACCCCGTGGTAAAATCAAAGTTGTGCCTACAAAACCACATTCAACTTCGCATGAACTTAGTTTGGCCTACTCACCAGGTGTCGCCTATCCCTGTCTTGAAATAGAAAAGGATCCAGAGAATGCTTACAAGTACACATCCAAAGGGAATCTTGTCGCCGTCATCAGTAACGGAACTGCTGTTTTAGGTTTGGGAAATATTGGCCCTCTTGCAAGTAAACCAGTGATGGAAGGAAAAGGACTGCTCCTCAAGACATTTGCAGGTATTGATGTCTTTGACATAGAAGTCAGCACTGAAGATCCTGATGAATTTGTAAAAACAGTGGTCAATATCTCAAAGACATTTGGTGGAATTAACCTCGAAGACATAAAAGCTCCAGAATGTTTTGAAATTGAGAAAAGAATTGCAGAAGCAACTGATATTCCAGTGATGCATGATGACCAACACGGAACTGCAATTATTTCGGGTGCTGCTTTACTCAACGCCTGTGAATTGCAAGGGAAAAAGTTGGACAAAGTCAAGGTTGTTGTCGTAGGTGCTGGTGCATCGGCAATCGCTTGTGCCAATCATTATGTCGCTCTCGGTGTTGACATGAACAACATCACAATGGTGGATAGCCAAGGCATCGTCACAACATCACGTGTCAAAAAAGGTGACATAAATCAATACAAGCAACCCTTTGCTCAAGACAGAAAAGATGGGACCCTCAGCGAAGCGCTCGAAGGCGCAGATGTCCTTCTTGGACTATCGAAAGGTGGATTGGTTTCGAAGGACATGGTGGCAAAGATGGCGGAGAAACCAATTGTGTTTGCCTTAGCAAATCCAACGCCTGAGATCACACCAGAAGAGGTGATGAAAGTAAGGAAAGATGCAATTGTGGCAACTGGAAGGTCAGACTATCCTAACCAAGTGAACAACGTTCTTGGATTTCCATACATTTTCCGAGGTGCTCTTGATGTACGTGCGAGAGATATCACACAGAACATGAAAATGGCTGCAACAAAAGCCTTAGCACAATTGGCAAAAGAACCCGTTCCAGATTATATTTCAGAAGCATACGACGGAGTCACGATGCAGTATGGTCCTGAATACATCATTCCCAAACCCTTCGACCGACGAGTTTTGATTTGGGAGGCAGCAGCCGTGGCCCAAGCGGCAATCGACGAAGGCATTACTGGATTAAAAGCTGAGGAGTTTGACATCAAAGCATACCAAGAGGAACTCGAGGCGAGGCTTGGAGAAACATATTCAGTCATGCGGCAAGTCATCAATCAAGTACGTAGGAAAAATAAGAAAATTGTCTTCCCTGAAGGCGATAATGAGAAAGTGATTCGAGCGGCTGCACAATTATATGAAGAGAAAATTTGCCATCCTATCTTACTTGGAAAAGTCGATCGAATACATAAGATGGTCGAAGATTTAGGGCTTCAGTTTGAGTATGAAGTGTACGATCCTCCAAACGATCCGAGAAGAAAAACGATGTATGCAGAAGCATTTTTCAAAAGACGGCAACGTAAGGGAGTTACTTTAGCCGATGCTCAACGAATGATGAGAAGCCGGCCATATTTTGCAAGTCAAATGGTAATTCAGGGCGATGCAGATGGATTCGTCGGTGGTGTGAGTCGAAACTATGCTGATGTTTTACGCCCAACACTTGAATCGATTGGGAAAAGCACGAACAGCCATTGTGTGATTGGATGCTACATGATGAACATCAAAGGCAAAACAATTTTCCTCGCTGATGCTACAGTAAATGTGTACCCAGACGAAAGGACACTTGCGGAAATAGCCGTTCAAACTGCGAAGGTGGCAAGGCGCTTTGGTGTCAGTCCACGGGTAGCCATGCTATCGTTTTCGAATTTTGGTTCGACAAGAGAAATTCGAACAAATCGAATCGAAAAAGCACTTCAAATAGCGAAGGAACTTGACCCTACCCTTGTGATTGACGGCCCAATGCAAGCGGATACTGCACTAAATACAGATGTTCAGCAAGATTATCCATTTATGGCGTTTAATGGCCCTGCGAATGTTCTCATTTTACCTAATCTTGCGGCTGCAAATATCGCCTACAAATTACTTGAAGAATTAGGTGATGCTGAAACGACTGGACCGATTCTTGAAGGAATGCAATGCCCAGTGCAACTTGTTGCCCAACAAGATGGTGTGAGGCATATCTTCAACATGGCAACAATTTGTGTCGCGGATGCCATTCGAAAGGAATCTGTGTGGGATCAATTCTCTTCTGAATAAACACCCATTTCAAATGAAATTGTTGGTCGCCGGGGTCGCCAAATTGCTCCGCTAACAAATCCAGCAACAAGGCCGCCAAACAGTAAATTTGGCCAATCTGAAATTGCATAATCTTGCATTCCTCGCATTATGGGAATCAAAAATGATGGGATAATGCCAAACAGAGTAATCCATAACAATTCTGAACCTAATGTTGCAATAAAGTCCGCATTTTTTGGCACTACCTTTGACCTCTCGGTTCTTCGAGGCGAGAGGACAATTCGAGCAATTACATTTGGTAAATTTCGGTCGATTGGAACGGAGGTGAGGGCCGTCACTCCCTTTTGTTTTGGGTGAACGGCGACGGCAGCAACTTGGGCAGCAGCTGGTCCGATAAGCGTATTCGGTCGAGGCCTCCCATCCATCATTGCACCACGATTTCCCATCACTGGGGCGTCACATAACAATTCGGTTTTTCCAGGGCTGGTTATGATGTAATCTTGTTCGTAAGCACAATGCCATTCGGAAAAAGAAGGTAGCCGAACCTCCAATTGTTCTTGTTCCAAGAAGTCTGTAACGCCTTTATCTTGACAGAAGTGCTCAAGAATTTCATTTGTTTCGAAAAAATTAAGCGATTCATAATCTCCTTGTGTATCATCAATTTTAGTGTCGAAGAGCTTGCCAAGGTGATGATGTTGAATTGGGGATTCAAGAATGAAATACTCGGGTAGTTGAACTTCATACCTCGGCCGCTGATTTGCATACATCCATCCCCCCTTATCACTACCGATATAGCAGGACTGGGCTTGAACTCTTACAAATGTAAAATCCAAAAAAGTGAGGCGTTCCACGATGATTCCTCATGAAACTAAATCCATCATAAGTCTGTACCACGCCATTCCGCGTTCATGGCTGGTTAGATGAGAAAATTGTTTGAAAGGAGAGATTGAACGCATGTATCCGAAGGCTGCAAAATCGACTAAATCAGGCGTTGAACCTCCAAAAAAAGCATTATCACCCACCTCAGATGTGAATTCATCGAGAAGGTCATGCCATAGTTTCTGCGGACTTCTTCCATCCTTTTTGACACGAGAACGTGCAATAATGCCCCACATGATAGGGAATCCTAACCATGCATATATTCGTCGAGAAATAAAACCGAATTTTTCTTCTTTTGAGACTCTTCTGGTGGTGCTTAATGCAGAAAAAAATCCACCGTAGAGAATAGGAATTGTTGCTTTCGATAATTTAGAATCGCACCACTCAAGCCATGTATCTTGTCGAGATTGCTCCGAGCCTGATTGCAATGATCCTTGGTTGAATGTGTCATCTAAATGTTTCATTATTGGTGTAGAATCAACAAAATGTTTGCCGTTTGCATCCGTAAACACCGGTACTTTATTCCAATCTTCAACGAATTTCAATTCTTTCTTGGCTCGAAGTCCATTGATTCCATGATAGTTCACATCAAGTTTGAGATATTCAATCATTCCTCGAACTTTCCAACAAAAAGGGCATGTATAGAGTAGGTGTAGGGTTCCATCGTTGCCCATATCCGCCCCAAGAAATGTACCTTCTTAAGCCTCATCAATTCGTTTCGTCTTCATCAAATTTCCAGCCAGGTTTCCAAAATTCAAGATTATCCAACCAATTCAACCAATCATCTTCGTTGCAGGTCATGAGCATTTCTGCCCTATTTTCCAAACCTTTCATGTTGACTTTTGACAAAGTTCCTTGTTCATGCGAACGTTTCCATTCTAACCGGAAGAGTTCAATTTGTTCACGTCCATGTTCAGGTTCGTCGTAATGTCGTTCGCATGATTCGCGGAGTTCGGCCAATAAAATCGTGTAAGTTTTGAGAATTGGGTCATTGGAATAGGTCTGCTTTTTAGACCAAAACTTCCACCACATGGGTGACTAACATTCTTCCACTCATTTGAGGATTTTGTTCATCAAAGCAAGTATCAACCAGTTCGTCATCGCGACAACATGGGCCGAATTGTCCTTCATCATCACGGCCGCCTAAAAGAGAAATCAATTGTTGTACTCTACTCGATATACGAACAGAGATTGAAATCGCGAAGCATTAAAATTGAATTCCACTCAGAGAAGTTAGAAATTCAAGAATACTATGATCAAATATGTGCTCTTGACGGTGAGAAAATTTTTCTTGATGAACGGGGGGCGTTTAAATCATCATTTGAATTTGCAGATATGATCAAAATTTCAACCCTCGAGTCCAAAAACATCCATTTTTGCATAGGGCCCTTTGATGGGTGGCAAGGCGTTTTAACTGATAATGACCTAAAGTTGTCTCTATCGCCAATGACAATGACGCATGAATTTACAGCAGTCCTCTTGTTGGAGCAAATATATCGGGCATTTGAAATTCTTCGAGGTTCAAATTATCACAAAGATTAGGAACGGATTTTACAAATGATTTTGACCAAAAAGGTAGGAGATTGTTATGCTCATTGAATCATTTGCAAATAAAAATGTGCTTTACATCGTTGTTTTTTCTATGGCATTGATTCTTACGATGTGGAGCCGCCATCAACCGTTTCCATCAATTTCCAAACGACTTGGAATCATTTCTTTTGGTTATCTCGGGTTACTCTTACTTGCTGAAACTGCACCAAGACCAATGAAGTTGGAAGTTGTGTTACTTACCATGTTCGTATTTTCGGGTCTTGGAATTTGGGTTGGCATGTACCATCTATTGAAGACAAGACGCGATGTCATAATTGCACCTATGTTCGGATTTTTATTTTGTATTTCAAGCACAGGCTTGGTCGTGAATCTTTGGGATCAATTGGAATCCGTCGAGCATTGGGTAGGGTTCCTCACACTTGGCGCCCTCTATTCAGGTCAGACGTGGTTGGTTTTCAGAGGTTTGTTAATTGGAAGACTACCTTTAGCTTGGAGTCAAGCAGGCTTTATCGCCTTATCTCGAGGGCAGTTGTACGGACCTCACGGAGCGATAGAATGCTTTGAAAAAGCATGGGATGCGGAGGAGGAACATCTCAATCCCATGGCATATTTTGCTTTGATGAACATACATACTTTTCTCCACAACGACGAAGAAATGATTCGATGGAGTGATTTACTCGACCTCTCAGGTGGCAAAGATGCGATTGATGAACAATGGATTGAAGCGGTGGAGAAACATATTACCGTGTTAAGCAAAGCCTCTTTGGATGACACAACAGATACTAAAGAATGATATTAAATTGATTCAAAGAATACAAGATTTAATAATCTTCAAGGTCGATTAACTATTGTGGATAAAAAAGGCAAGCGAGAGGATTGGTCTATGCATACCATCATGTGGTATGCCGTTCTTGTTTGGTTTTCTGCGAGTTTGCTTTCCCAATCATTGTATCTTGCATTTTATCGTGAACCGTATGATGCAATGGTGCTGCTCAAAACACTCGGTCCGATTTACTACTTTGTCTTCTTGATTGAAATTGTTATGTGGGTCACATTCTTCATTCTTGGCTTTTCAAAGATGAAATCATTCAAATCCCGGTCTGCTCCAGAATTCGTAAACTCAACAACGGTTTGAATCGGTCGAATATTGTTCATTTGAAAACTGCCGATTCCATTCCGAATACACCGATGAATTCAAAGGCTGTCAAAATTAAGGGTTTTCGTGAATTCAAAGAAAGATGAGCCTTTTCTCTCCGGAATTCCAATGGATGTGGAACCCATTCATTTGGAACAGTTTTCGGAAGAATTGCCGAGACAAGCCCGTTTGGTGAGTCTTGATGAAGCGAGAAATTCGTTGGAACAGGCTTCAAGCACAATGTGTATTCTCCAATCTCTCAGCGAAGAGGCACACGACCTTACTGATGAATTGGAGATTTTATTGGAGCAGTTGGACATCAACGATGAACATGTTGTACAGGTTGCAGAGCAACTTGCTTGCCTGGTAGCACAATGGCAGGGATTGGTTGAAGAATTGGAATTGACAGGAGCAAGGATTGCTTCACTCGACCTCGGTCGGTTGGAATGGTATGGCATTGTGGATGGTACATTAGCCATTTACTCTTGGATGATTGGTGAAGATGATATTGAATGGTATCATGATGTACATTGCAGTTTTCAAACCCGAAAACCCCTCATAGAAGCATGAATGTGGTAGACTTGGTGAGGCTATGGTTCGAATAGACCGAGTTCATACTGGAGCAGGCGATGCAGGAGATACATCGCTTGTCGATGGGACCCGAACTTCAAAATCAAACCCCCGAATCCAAATCGTTGGGACACTCGATGAAGTCAACTCATGCATTGGTATCGTTTGCATGGAAACACATAGGCTGCCCTATCACTCTGATGGTGGTGATAGCAGTTCAATTCAACGCGTTCAAATTATTGCATTACCTGCATTGCAACGAATTCAAAACGAACTTTTTGACCTCGGTGCCGAATTAGGCTGTGAAATCAACAACATCCCTGAATATGTGACATTACTGGAGACATATCACTCTGATCTTTTACTTCATGAAATGGAAGCTTGGATTAAAGACACTCCGCCACTAACAAGTTTCATTCTACCCGGGGGTAGCCCCCCCGCAACATTTCTTCATCTGGCGCGGACGGTGACAAGACGATTGGAGCGACTCATCGTTCAATTGGAACGAGATCAGCAAGGATCCATTCGCCCAATTGTTCTTCAATATGTCAATCGATTATCCGATTGGGTTTTTGTCCTTGGAAGGTGGATAAGTTCTACACTCGGCGATAGTGAACCACTTTGGCTGCCGTTAAATCAACGACCTTCAGAAAAAGGCATCGTCGATATTTTAACTCAAATGAAGGCAAATGATGCTGATTTTGATGCTTTAGATTGAATGCAAAAACGCCTTTGCAGCTCGTACGACCTCAAGTGTTTCATCATGACTAATCAATTGGAAAGCGCTATCCCAATCGAGCCAAATGTAGCCACGATGTTCATGAGATAATGTAACATTTATTTCATCGGTTTCCGCAAGAAACCAATGGACTTCCTTCACTCTTTCTTTACCCTTGTAAGTGTAGGTATATGAGGTGGTTTTTTGGAAGCCATCAACGATTCGTATGTCTTCGATGCCTGTTTCTTCATAAAGTTCTCGTTTCATCGTTTCATCATACGGTTCATCCTTTTCCACATGCCCCTTTGGCAGGTCCCAATGACCTTGAGGATACTGCAAGAGCAAAACTGTTCCAAAGTTCACCAAGACAACACCACACGATGTCTCCATGTGTTTCGGAAGTTCTCCCACTTCATTGATTTGACGGGTCGGTATCACCTTGGGTAACAAATTTTTCACGCTGGAAAATTTTCGGTGACCACCAGTTGAATTTGCCCATCAAGCGCATGGTGGAAGGTACAACCAAAGCCCGAACCAAAGTGGCATCAATGAGAATAGCGAGTGCCAATCCCAAGCCAATTTGTTTCAGAATAATAACCGAAGACAAGCCAAAGGCGCTGAATACCACCACCATGATGGCAGCAGCACCGGTGATGAGGCCCCCTGTTTTCTGCAGGCCGTTGGCCACGGCGAGCGTGTTATCGCCGGTTCGTTCCCATTCTTCATGAATACGGGATAACATCAGCACTTCGTAGTCCATAGAAAGTCCGAATACGATGCAGAACATAATGACGGGGTTACCTGAATCAATAGGCTGGGCGGTGAAATTGAGCAGGCTTTCACCATATCCCCACTGGAACACCCAGACCAACATTCCGAATGAAGCCGAGATGGACAAGATGTTCATGGCGATGGCCTTGATTGGGATGATGACCGAACGAACTTGGAAAAAAATCAACACACATGTAGCGATGAGGATGAAGGCCAGTGCTCGCGGAAGATTGTCGGCGATGGCGTCAAGATTGTCTGCATTGTAAGCGGCAAAGCCAGCGACCAACAAGCGGTCGTTCTCCCCATCAAACGCATCGAGAAAACCGTCCCGATGTTCTCGAATGTCCCCGACCATCATTCTGGAATCAACGTTGGTTTGAGCCCCCACCAATTGAAGAGAAATCATGGTGGCGTTGTCACCCACCAAGGATGAACGCAAACTTTCTCGCATGGCAATTTGTTCAGCGGGGAGGAATTCATCTGGCGTGTGCCAGAATTGCAGTACCTCATCGACGTTCATGGTAGGGGACGGCAATCCGACACCGATACCTCCTGACGTTCTTGAATCGTTGAGCAATTCGATGATGTAAGCGTGCTGAACCCGCAGGTTTGCTTCTGAAAGAGGGTCGGCTCCGTCGGTATCAATCACCAAGAAAATCGAGTTGGCTGCTTGGTCAGGCCAGTGTTCATCGATGCGTTCCATACCTTGTCTGGATTCGTCATCCGGAGGCAGAGCTTTCCAAGAGGAGAGGGAAAATTCAGCGTAGGCAAATGGCAAACCAGCACCGATCAACAACACCAATGTAGGAATCAGAACAGCCCAAGGTCGGTCCATGACTCGCTTAGCGATGCGTGCCCACATTCCATCGTCTTTGGCCGACATATCAAACGCATAGGGAATTTTTCCTTTGTTGACTCGAGGGCCCAACCAAGCCATTACCGCAGGTAGGACGATGGTCGAATAGATCATGGCAATTGAAACGGCGATTGTTCCCCCAATGCCAAGTGAAGGCAGCGAAGTGTTGGAAAAAAAGAGCATCCCCATGAGGCCGATAGCAACGGTGATGCCGGAATAGAAGACCGCTTTTCCTGCGGTCGCACAACTCATTGCCGTGGCGGTTCGAACATCGTGACCACGTTCCAATTCTTCTCTGAACCGATTGACAAGGAACAAGGAATAGTCAATTGACACCCCTATACCGATGAGAGAGACGATGTTCGTGGCATAAACGGTCACATCTGTGATGTTGGAGAGCAATACGGTCATTCCCACTGCTGCGATAAGCGTCCCTCCACCGATACCCATTGGAAGGATTGCCGCAATAAGCGAACCAAAAATGAGCCCTAAAATGATGAGTGTGAGCGGAATTGCAACAAGTTCGGCTTTGATGAGGTCATTTTTGATTCGGTCGTCAAAGGTCCAATCAATTGCAATACCATCGGTCTTCCATCCCTCAAATCCACTTTCGATTTCAATTGAATCGATGTGTTCGGTCATGATAGCTTTCGCCGCTTTACGGCTGGTAGCAAAGTTAACGGTATTGATAGCGTAATTGCCGTCGTCACTGCTGACGAATACATCATCTCTATCAACATCTTCAGCAAGCCAAGAGTAGTCAATCGTCACATTAGGTTGATCTGCAAACGGTTTCAAGGCCGCCATCACAGCTTCTTGCCATGCATCACTGGAGTCGTTCAATGTAGGATGGTACACGAGGTACCTGAACGTTTGTCCTCCGTCATCATCCTCGGTTCCGAATCGCTCGGAGATGAGTCGTCCTGCATTGACAGACTCTACATCGTCTTCACCGAATCCTTCTGCCCAATCTGCCCCAATGGACATGAGTCCACCCATGAGGATACACGATACAAGGCCAAAGGCCATCATCACCTTTCGATGGTCGTGGATGAACAAGCCGAGCCGGAAGAAGATGCGATTTTTGAGGACCTCAGGGTCTGTCGCACCTTCCATGAAACAGCGGGCAAATCATGAGTTTATCAAAAAGTGCATTTCACCTTAGGATTATAATACTTCGAAAATATACAAAAAACCGAGGAATGCGTGAATGAAAACGAGTATCATAACCAAGTCTGCAGCCCTTCCATGTTGCTTTTTTTGAAGTGCAAACGATTCTCCTTTTTCTTTTAAGTCAGCAGCTCGTCGGCCAAATCGTACCATGTAGTAGAGCAAGAACAGACCGATTGGGCCAGAAAATCCATGAAGGCTTGATGGAATGAGGCTTTTCAGGATGCTTTCATTGTGGATGTGCGCATGAATTGCTCGAGCAACGAATGCAAGCAGCACAATCATGATGGCAAAAACGAGTAAGCGTTCTCCAAATTTTTGATGTTGGGCGACATATGTAGTCCGTTCTTCACCTTTGAATTGCAATTGTCTAGTTTTCCATGAATATTGCCACCACATTGCGGTGATGAGAACAATAGCAAAAATTGGATGGAGCAGCAAGACAACGGTGGAGAAGATATCCATCTGATTCAGCATGACTATGACTCTTACCTATGTTGATTTTGTGCTTGAGGAACATCATTGTCAAACTTTCATAGCGGTGGGTTGAAAACACACCGTTCCCGCGTTTAATTTAACGAGGTTATCCTATGATTGAACTTAGGATGGAACAATGCTTGAAGGAGGTATTGGGCTATCCAAAACAAAACAGGCTCAAAATCGCCGTGCGTTCTTCTTCATGGGAATTGCTCGATAAGCCGCACAAAGGCATTCTTTCATTTGCAATGAATGAAGAAGAAGTACCACCCGAAGATGATGAAAAGAGTGCAGCAAGTCAACCCGCGCGCCATAGGGGCCGAAGGTTGAGAAATAAAAGCAGAGGACCAGCATCGGCAATGTCACCATTCGAATATCTTCCCGAATTAGATGAGATGGAGCAATTCGAATTATCAACTGCATCGACCCTTGCAATCTTACTGATCCGAAAGCAGATGAATGACCAACAATGGAACGAGGATTTTGATGCCCTTGAACAAGTGATGAGAAACAATTGTCTTGAGAACGGAGTCCATCCGGTTTGGCATATGATTGCAGAAAAAACGAATTATCTTACTCAATTTTTGGCGTTTTCTAAGGTGAGACCAAAATCAGAAACAGCCACAATTCAATTTGACGTTACTAAAGTTGCAATCAATCCAACGAAATCATCTCAAATTGTAGAATTGTTAACCCATGCCCTCGCTACAACAATGGACGCAAACTTGCAAGTTGCTATGAATCGGTTGGTGAGTCAACTTCAGTCTTCTTCAGGTCAGGCAAGTAAAGTTGAACAACATTTACTTGAATTGAGTGGGGACCATAAATTCTTGAGCGTGGTCTTGAAATTTTTCATTCAAGATTCGCTTGATGACGAGGAACTTGCTTTTTTGCAGGGTTCAAAAAGTCAAGTCGCAAGACTATTGTATATTTATCATCAATTTCAGAACAAGGATTACTCTTCCTGGAAGGAAGTCATTGAATTCAATGGCGAAAATGAACTTCAGTTGTTCCTGCTTGAAACACTTTGGATGAATATTCCTGATGGGGCATCAGAACTTACTTCAGGACAACTTGAAGATGGCATCCAACGAATTCAAAACATTTCTCATGCGAAAGCCCAGACTGAAAAAATAAAATGGTGGAAAATGAGTGCTTTGCAAAAAGAAGGAGAAGGGAGTGTTGCATTAGAAGTGCTTCAGGACCTTTCGATAAGTTCAATGACTGATATCGATGCATTGTTGAAATTTCTTACAATTTTTCCACAAGAAGAAACGAGTTCTTGGCTTGAAAAATACTTGCATGTGATTGACGTCGATGGGTTGAGCACAATTCTTGTTTCAAATCATTACAAAGGAGAATTACAATTGCACATCGCTCAGAAAATATTCGATACTCATGGGTTGGACTTTGAACAAGAACGAAGTTTTCTCTTGCAAGCATTTGTTTGTGGATTGGATTTTGACCGGCTGATTCAATTGTTTAATCTTGACCCTGTGCTAAGTATGTCGTATCCTTATGATGCGTTATTCTGCTATCATGCTACTCCATCAGGATTGTCAGTCAACAATGAAAAAAGGTTTCATGATTTAAGATTGCATTCTCTTCAAAGCTTAAACGACTCCCAAAGACCAGATTATTTGTCAGATGCAACTGAAGAACTTCTTCTTCTCATGGAAGGAATTCAAAGCGAATCGAATGCATTAATGAAAACCTTGGGCAACAAGACTTACATCGATTTTTTACCAATTATCAACGCACTTCATCACGGTATAGCCGAAGTCAATATTCAACAACACCGATTAGAAGCTGTAAAATTGAGGGTTGATAATACCGAAAATTTGTCAATTATTGAACGCCATTTGTTCAATGTGTTGTTTGCGACCATTTCTGTTAACAACATACGCCAATCGTTTCACAATCGAATGGAAGACAATGATCAAAGAAAGGCTTTGTCAAGTATCGTCAAACAACCATATTTCACATTAACAATTTTACATACTCTTCAAGAACTCGTGTTAGATTATGATTTAGGAATTCCCGAATTGGTTGAATGGTATCAACGTTGGAGTCCCTCTTCCCCTTGGCAGACACTTTCAAGAGCTGCGCATCATGTAACTCGAAATGAACAACTCAATGCTGCACGGGAATACAAACGAATTGCCGACCAGATACATCAAGTTCGAATTCAATCGAATCAAGGGAAACAAAGCGAGGAAGATGTGAGTTATTACATCGAGCAAGGCGTGTTCGGAATTGAACAAGAAATAGCATTGTACCGCAAAGCGCTCATCCATTACGCCCATGCAGAACACTGGTCCGAGGCTTTGGAATTACTTGAGAAGAATGCATCCCTAAAATCCGCTCTCACCAAACGCTTCCAACTTTACCTGCATGTATCGGATTTAGCCAGCCGTCAGCAATCCGGACCAGCAACTCGTCTTATTTTGAATCACGTTCAAAGGAAGCAAGAGGTGGCTGATGAACTTGATGATAATCAGCGATATCGAGAGACGTATGACGAAGAGGAACTCGAAACATTGCGAAGTTACACAACAAGTCATGCCATTCACTTGCCAGAAAAACCGTTCAATGGTCGAGTGATAGCAGCACATACAGAACTATCAAGGAAATTGTCGAGAAATAGGGATGAGTTTGAGCGAAGGTATCAAACACTTGCTAAGGAGAAAAAAATGGACACAATGGCTGTGTATTCACTTGCGAAAGATGCAAGCCAAGAAAGTCCGTTAACTGGGTTAAAGATTCTCGAGAGAGCCCAATATCAAACCAACATCACTTCCAAACAACGCGATAGTTTACAGGCTGCTGAGTTGAATTTATTCAAATCCTATGAATCACAAATTGCGTTAAAGAACCGAAGTCAATTACGCCAATTAAATCTGAAACCACTTGTCATCATCGATACCAACATTCTTGTGAATGCTCTCATCGAAGAGGTGTATGCACATCTCGGAATTATCGTTGGCCATCAACGTTCGACAATGAATCAAAGCGATTCTCTGGGCGATGTTCTTCCGAATTCTGGACTTGGTGATTTCTTCCGATTTTTGAAAAATCAAGCAGATTCTGGAAAGATTTTCCTCCATGTACCAGATGTTATTCGAGACGAATTGAATATGTTCAAGGACAAACAGCGATTAGATAGGCAGATGAATCTTCAATCGATGTATTCTAAATCAAATGGTAAAGAAATCACTCAGGAGTTCTTGCAACAGAAAATTAACGAAGTTATCGCTTCATTTTCCACTTGGAAGAGTCCGATTGAAATACAAACAGTCAAAGATATAATTACGCCAGAAATCGAAGAATTTTTTGTACGGCATGAAGAAGTATTTCAAGAAATATCAGAGGTGAAGCAGAAGAATGGAGCAACAACTCCGAGAACTGAAATTGCTGGTAAGAAGTATTATCCCGAAGAAAATGACATGCATTTATTGCACTACACAAAGTCAATTTCGGAACTCGCATCAAAAGATATTGGCGTGGTTCTCATCGCATCATATGACAATGATTTCACTTTTATCTCCCGTTCTTTGGAAGAATCCTTTGGATTTTCGGTTGTCCGAAACCCTAGAACACTGTCAGATTGGTTGTGATTTAGACAAATTGAGGAACATTTGTTCCTATCTTTGCTGGCTTGAGCGAATCTTCATTGACCCTATCAATCAAATCTTTTCCTAAGATCATCGCACATGATAATTCGGTTCGGTCTGTAACTGACAATTCAACATCGTATGTGGTTCGACCAACTCGAATTTTTGCCTCGACCAAACGGCGAGTTTGTTTTCCCATTGCATTTCGAACTTGTATTTCACCAATTTCTTTCAAACCGAGAGCCTTTGCTAACTTTTTATCGATTGAACATCTTGCGGCACCGGTGTCGATTTTTGCCTTCATTCGAATCCACCACTTTCGTTTTCCTCCACCTTTTAGGCTCACCCATCGAGAGTCAAACATTTTTGCCATCGGCGTCACCTCAAATTACATGTGTTGAATAATTTGATTGCCAAATTCGCTGCACGGAACAAGGGTAGCATCATCCATGAGGCGTTCAAAATCGTAGGTTACGGTTCCTGCTGAAATGGCACCCTCCATTCCTTTGATAATGAGATTTGCTGCTTCAGTCCACCCCATGTGTCTGAGCATCATTTCAGCGCTGAGAATAAGTGAACCTGGATTCACTTTATCCATTCCAGCGTATTTTGGAGCAGTGCCATGTGTTGCTTCAAAGATGGCATGACCACTTGTGTAGTTGATGTTTGCACCCGGCGCAATTCCGATTCCACCGACTTGTGCTGCAAGTGCATCACTGAGATAATCTCCATTAAGATTGAGGGTTGCAATGACATCGTATTCTTTTGGTCTAAGCAAGATTTGTTGAAGCATAGCATCTGCAATCACATCTTTGATGATAATCCCAGCTCCTTTTTGTCCTTCAGGAATGATGTGCCACGGTCCACCTTCGTATGGTTCTGCACCAAAGAAATCTCGTGCTACTTTGTAACCCCAATCTGCGAATGAACCTTCGGTAAATTTCATGATGTTTCCTTTGTGAACGATTGTTACGTTCTGTCGATTGTTTTGGATAGCATATTCAATTGCACTGTGAACAAGGCGTTCAGTTCCAAGGTAACTTACTGGCTTGAGTCCGATACCAACAGTGACAGGTAAATCTCGGGATGGTGCTCCAATTGAGGTTAATGCATTGATCCATTGGTCTGATTTTTCCTTTGTACCAAATCGAATTTTGGCGTATCTTTCAGGGAATTGCTCTGAAAGCATTTGAAGGAAGGATGCGTTATCTTCAGTACCCGCTTCGAATTCAATTCCAGCGTAAATATCTTCGGTGTTTTCCCTGAAGATGACCATGTCCACATGTTGAGGCTCTCGTACGGGGGCAGGTACACCATTATACCATCGAACAGGACGAACACAAGCAAACAAATCGAGTTGTTGTCGAAGTGCAACATTTAGTGACCGAATACCGCCACCCACAGGAGTTGTAAGCGGTCCTTTAATGGAAACAAATCCTTCCGACATGGCTTGCAATGTGGCTTGAGGCAACCATTCACCAGTAGCGTGAAACGCTTTTTCACCCGCCAAAACTTCATTCCAGTGAATTTTTTTGTTACCAGCGTAGGCTTTCTCAACAGCAGCATCAACAACCTTGAGCATGACAGGTGAAATATCGATTCCGATACCATCTCCTTCGATATAGTGAACAATAGGCTCATCGGGTACGCGAAGTGTTCCGTTTTCAAAGGTAATAGGCATTCCTGTCATGACTCTCATGCCTTGCGACCGACATCTCCTTCAAGAATGAAACGCCCGCAATTTATTGATGAAGGCAAGCGTTAGATGGGGTGGAGGAACAAAAATTACTGGAGTAACATCCAAAGGACAGGAGTTACATCTAAATTGGGAAGATGGGCCTTCACCGATGCAGGTGACGCTCCAAATGATTGGTGCATGTTCGCTTGTCGATGTTGTTCTTGGACTCAAAGAGAGAGAATTTTCTGATGTTTGGGTCGAGTGCGATGCTATTAGGGCCACAGATTATCCTCGTATTTTCACAAATATTCACATGGAGTATCACGTCAAAGGCAGCGTTCCTTTGACCTTAGTCCAGCGAATTGTAGAGAAGAGTCACGAAAAATATTGCAGTGTATCCAACATGCTGAGTGAATCCGTTTCAATTACATTTGAGGTAAAAATTCATTCAGATTGAAGGAGTGTTGAATTGTTTTTTCATGATTGATTGCAAAACTTTCAACAATTGTGTAAACAATTCTTTCCACTGCTCGGGCAAATTTTTGGGTGAGGTCAAGCCGATGAAAGAATCCTCCTTCTGGAGCACGGTTGCAAACGGACGAATCTTTTCTCCGCTGCTGTCGGTGAGTTCAAGCAAGAGATGATAGGCATCTCGATCTCTCTTGATTAGGACGGAGTTTACATCTAATTCCATTTGATAATCTTGTACAGTTTGTAATAACTCGGCATCGGAAGCAATTTCTTCCTGAGCAAAAATTCGAAGCAAATCTTCAATGCTGTCTTCTCCTTCGAATTCATCATCCATGAACGCATCAAGTGGGTCTGCGTACGCGGATTGTTCTAAAACACTAGGTTGACCAACACCCAATTCCATGAATATATCAAAGTCATCATCGTAGTCTTCATCATTTGAAATCATGATTTACGTGTCCTTCCATTCAAATATAAACCATCGTTTTCTAAGGATGTAAATTGCATCAAGAACAAGTCTCAAAAAGTAGGTTAAAAGTCATGGATTGATGAGGTGGGTAGTTGTATGGTTCACACTCATTGTCTTGCTTGCTACGCCTTCGATTCTCTCTACAAACGCAAGTCCTCATGGCGTGGGTAATGCAGCCAACGAAGGTTGCCAATGTCATGCATTTTCAGCAGATACAATGATTCTTGTGGAGGGACTTCCACAACGCTTTGAATCAAAGATGACTTTGAATCTAACATTGTCATTGGAGAGCTCGATTCCGATGTCTGAGGGGCAACACAATGGAGGCTTTCGATTGGAGTACATCGGAGAAGGTTCGGTTGTACCATTAAATCACACATTAACACAGGAATTGGATGGTTATCTAACCCACACTGAAAATGGTTCGTTCTTGAGGGAATGGACTTTTGAATGGACGACACCTTTGGATAATTCAACCGTTGTCGAATTTCGAATTTATGGAAATGCTGTTAATGGAAATAACGAGCCTACTGGAGATGGCTGGTCAGAGTTGACCATTAAAGTACCAGGGGTGCAAAGCAATGAAGACTTTTCTCTCAATACTTCTCAAGATATTGACCTCATTGACATCGCAATCCTTGTTCTTGGCCTTTTGTTACTTGGATATTTATTGTGGAGCAGTTTTCGGTCTAATTGACGAATTCAATACTTTGATTTCGTAATGCACGCAACTGACGATTTTCATTTGATCCATGAATTTGGGCGCTCTTTACTCCCGTGAGTACAATCATGACTCGAATTTCATCACCCATCGATTCATCGACAGCAGCCCCCCAAATGATTTTTGCATGAGGCGAAATACGTTTTTGAATCAATTGGGCACAGATTTCTGCCTCACCAAGGCTGAGGGAAGGTCCACCAACGACGTTGATGAGTGCACCACGGGCATCGGATGTATCCATTTCAAGCAACGGTGATTCGAAGGCCTCCAATGTTGCTTTTGTTGCTCTTTCTGGTCCTCGCCCAGATCCAAGTCCAATCATGGCAACACCGCTACCCGATTGGATCACAGAACGCAAATCTTCAAAGTCGAGATTTACCATTCCTTCGGTTGTGAGAAGTTCTGTGACACCGGTGATTGAGCGCACAAGCAACTCATCGCCAACTCTGAATGCTTTTGCGATTGGTAAATCCTTCACGCCCTCAATTTCGAGGAGTCTTTCGTTCGGTATGACGAGAATGGTATCGCAGAACTCCCTCAATCGCTCAAGTCCCCATTCTGCATTTTGCTTTCGAAGCGAACCTTCGGATTTGAATGGATAGGTCACAACGGCAAGCGTTAATGCTCCTTGTTGCTTTGCAAGTCGTGCAAGTTGTCCAGCAGCTCCTGTTCCAGAACCTCCGCCCATGCCTGCAGTGATGATGGCAAGTTGTGTGTCTTCAGTGATTCGGCGAAGGGCATTTTCGGATTCCAACGCTGCGGCTTCCCCTTTGGTGGGGTCTCCACCAGCGCCGCGTCCTCGGGCTGTTCGACCAATCAAGATTTTTTGATCGAGTGGCGATTGGAGCAAGGCTTGTGCATCGGTATTGATTGCGTATCCTGTCACATACGAAGAGTCGAACAAGCCTTCCTCGTGGAGCCTGTTAATCGCATTGCAACCAGCACCACCCACACCGTAGACTCGAATCCTTGGTTGTAAGGATTCCAAAAGGGCCCTCAGTTCTGCATCACTGCCTTCATCGAGGTGAATAGGGGGTGCAGAATCAGATTGCAATTCGTCTTCAGATAACTGTAACACTCGATCGATGAGATGGCGCATGGGTTTTTTTTCACCCCATCACATTTTGAATGTGCCGCTTCTAAGGAGGGTAATCGTTGCGATTTTCAGAGAAAAATTGTTTTCCCGTTAGTCGCGTAGACCATCTTGAGTTACTTCGTAAACACATTCTCCGTCCGGTAAATTTGGGGAGTCAACGAGGCGTGCTATTCTTCGTCCACCCTTAGCCTTTCTTAGGTACAGCCTGAACGTGCTTGCGTGAGCTAAGATGTGTCCACCAATTGGCTTGGTAGGGTCGCCCCAAAGTGCATCTGGCTTTGCATGAACTTGATTTGTGACAAGCACAAGGGCATTGTTCACATCTGCGAGTTGTTTCAAATCTTTGAGGTGACTATTGAGTTTTTGTTGTCTTCGAGCAAGCATACCACGACCGATGAATTCCGCTCTAAAGTGACTTGTGAGTGAATCGACAATGATCATTTTTACTTTCAAGCCCTTACTCATTCTCTTGATTTCATCCGTAAGTAGCATTTGATGAGCTGAATTGTATGCCCTCGCTACGTGAATACGCGATAAGACATAATCTGGGTCAAGGCCGTGACCCCTGGCCATTTGAGAAATTCGCTCTGGACGAAATGTATCTTCTGTATCGATGTAAAATACATCACCATCAAGACCGCCTTGGTCGATTGGTAGTGTACAATTCACGGCGAGTTGGTGTCCGATTTGGGTTTTCCCGCTACCGAATTCACCGTAGACTTCGACGAGGGCTTGAGTTTCAAAACCTCCACCGAGTAGGTCATCAATCGACTGGACTTTGGAAGATAATTTTTGAACTTCTTTTCTTCGTTCTAGCAGGGCATCACCTGAAACGAATCCACCAATGTTTGCCATTTTCTTTGCCGCAGCAATTATTTTTGCTGCAACCGCTTCTCCTAGTTCTGCTTCTTCTGAAAGGTCAGCAGGTGACATTACTGCGAGGGAAAGAAGCTCTTCAAAACCTGCTTCCCTCAATTTTTCTGCTGTTGCAGGACCCACACCGGGTAGGTCTTCAATGGTCAACTCTGGCACTTCATCTTCCATTGGTAACTGCTCTTCAACCTGTGAACTTTGGTCTTTTTCATCTGTTTGTATGGTTTTCGATTTTGCTGGCATATACCGAGAACATCTGCCTTCCCTATATGAAAGGTGAAAAGACTGCTCTGGAAATTTTTCCAAATAAAAACACAATCTCACCATAGCAGTGCACTGATATTTTACTTTAAGTTCATTTTAACACCTAATTAAAGTGAAGTTTATTGGGGTAAATCGATTGGATTTGGCTCGGATTCTTTTTCTTCGTAACGTATGGATACATCGTGTGCAATGTTGATGTTATCTTCCCCGGTGTCGATGATGACATCCAAAGTCCACATACCTGAAGTCACACCCAATTGGTCATGTTCCCACAGTTTTGTTTGCCCATCTGCAACAGGTTCAGTTTTTGATGCAGTTGTAACACCATCTGGATTATTTAATTTCCAAGTAATTGTGGTCGTTGATCCAGTTCCAGGAAACAAACTTTCAGGATTTGAAACCTGTGAATCTATGGCGATGAGCGTTGGACCCTCACACTCTTCACAGTCCGGAATGGTATAGATGCTCATGGTTTCTGGTTCATCTGAATTTTGTTCAATCCAATGAGTAAAGGAATCGATTCGAATTGTTATGTCCATTTCAGCAAGATTTTCACCTTCATCTGTTGCAGAAAGTTTCCCCAAAAATAGACCATGCGTTTGATACTCATACGTGATGGAAGCAGAATCGGATGCGAGAACTTCGATCTCAGCACTACCATCGCCTGGATAAAATGAAAATGATTGCATTTCACCGTTGGTCGAGGTGGTTCTGGCGAAATCAAAGGTTAACTCAACACCAGTTTGTGATATTTGCTGACCGTTCGTCCAATTCTCATAAAGCGTCCCAGAAGTCGAGTCAAAATATACAACAAGTGAAATTGGTGATGCATTAGACTCTTCGTTGGTTAAGCATCCAGCCATGGTCGCAATCATGAACAAAGAGACGAACATCAATCCTGTTGTTCTCCTGCCCATGTGCATGGTAATTCATGGACATAGATGAATCCAATGGCTATGTTTTGATTTTCTTTTCCATCGGTGGTTTCAAATTGGTGCACCAAAGCGGAGGAGTTAGCGAGGTGGGGTAGTCTGGATATCCCGTCGGGCTCATAACCCGGAGATCGATGGTTCAAATCCATCCCTCGCTACCATTAACCATACTCGTAGTAGTCATGTTTTGGTTGCAAACTTTGCAATGCTGCCTCAAGTTGTGCATTTGCAGCCCTTTCACCAGCGTCAATTTTAGTTATTTCATCTTCAAGAAATTGAATGAACTGAGATGATCGTTGTTCGTGTTGTGAAGAAGATTTGATGGCTTGAAGAGCGTTCTTCACCGTGTCAACTTTGACTTTGGCACCGGATGTGGAATGAACAACATATTCCCCATGTATTCTTGAAACGCCTTTGTTTTGGTCGCAGGCGAGAAGAAAAAATGAACAGGTTTTTCCATCGAGAAATCCATTGAGAACAGCATCGCACCAAACCTCAATGGGTTGGTCTAAGTATGAGGCACTTTTTTTGTACATTTTTTTTGCTTTGCTTGATTTACCTGCTTGGGCGAATAAATTTCCTGAGAGGTGATAATCTTCGCCGGGTGATGGTAGAGATTCGAGTAAGTGAGGAGCATTTTTGTTCAAATATCTGTAAAGTTTACTTCGAAAGGAATGTAATTTGCTGACCCATTTTAGACTATCTTGACCCTTTTTTCGTTTGAAATGGATGGTGCAAAGTAATCGTAATCCTTTGACTAAATACACGAGTTGCTGAACATCTTCGCTGTGTTTTGTAAGCATCAGTTGACAAAATTCAGTGGCCATGACCTCAGCCAATTCAAGTCGTCCTTCACTTGAATAACGCTCAATCTGTAAGATTGTTTGGGCAGGGTCGCTCATGCCAAACATCGTACTCGGAAATCGCAATTCTTCATCATGTATGATGTCTTTGTTTCATTGATACGAAATTCGGCTCTGTTCGAAAGCAACAAACCTAAATGATTGCATGTGTTGGTCTTGATGTGGAAATTCACGGGTGTATCTCAATCACTGGGACGCCAGGGGTTGGAAAAACAACGATAGCACAATTGTTGTCATCATCAATTGGTTTTGATGTTGTATCCATCGAAAAAGTAGCTTCGGATTCTCAATGTTTTGCAGGAGTGGATGAATCAGACAAGACCTCGCTTATCGATGTGGATTGCTTGCAAGCCCAATCCGATTACAGGGGAAAAAACCTGATTATCGAAGGCCATCTTTCACACTTTGTTCCATCGGACATCATCATTATTTTGCGATGTCACCCAGAAGAAATCCAACGGCGACTCGAACAACGGGATTACTCTCCTGACAAAATTCGAAACAATGTGGAATGGGAATTGATCGGTGGCGTATGGACAGAACTTGAAGAAGTAGAGCACGAAGCATCACTGCTTGAATTTAATACTTCAACTCAATCGCCTGAAGCGATTACAACAATGATACTCGAATGCTTAACTTCGGGTATGTTCATCCAAAATAAGGATGATGTTATCGATTGGTTTGAAGAGGCTTGAATGAGCAAAAATTCATGCATTTACGCTTTGATACATACAAAAACATAACAATGCTCAACCATTTCGACCAAACGATAGCATGGTGCTTGAGCAACTTCGGAAATCTTGGGAAAAAAGCCTCGACCCAATTCTTGAGAAATACGATTGGATTTCTCCTTCAACCATTACATGGATAGCCTTACCCATCGGTTTACTCGCAGCAATTTTGTCTTGGTTTGCCCCGATGGGTGCTGAGGGCGGTTGGTGGTTTATCGGAAGTGCTGCGTTAATCGGCATAGCCATGATTTTTGATGGATTAGATGGGCCGATTGCGAGGAAAAAGGGGATGGTGACTCGTTGGGGAGATTATCTCGACCATACTTTTGACCGTATTCTCGATGCTGCGTGGTTGATTGGATTGAGTGCCTCAGCATATGTGGACAATTTCGCATTAGGTTTTGCCGCGGCCTTCTTTACACTGCTAGGCTCATACATGGGTACACAAGCCCAAGCCGTGTCTGGGACAAGAAATTATGGTGGTTTTTCAAGAGCAGATCGAACGATACTCATCATTCTCATGCTCACCATTATGGGTGTGGTGACAATCGCCGATTACCCATTTAACGACCGATTTTTCGCACCATTTGACACCATTGCCCTCAACCCGTTGTCTGTTATCTTGTTCGTGAGCCTGTTGGGTGGTTTGTGGACTTTTTTCCTTCGATTTTTTCAAGCACAGAACGTGATTCAATCCATGGATGTCAATCACCCACTTCCGCAACCAAATGCTGCACCCGAAGAAGAATAATCGGAGATGTATCAAACATACTCAAATAGAAGATTTTAAGCAAAATGGCGGCATAGTCATAATATACGAAGTTCACAGGTGTATAGACGGGGTGGGATATCCAATGAACAAAACAAGGCGACACACATTGTTTGTGCTTGCAATTATGCTACTTTCAATCGTGCCATTTTCACCGTTAGCAATCGCACAAGACCAAGGTGTTCCAGAAAACTATCAAGCACAGAATATTGAAGCATATTTTGACCCCATCACCGAATCCACAACCGTAAATTGGACTGTTCAGGCCACGGTGGATGGCACTGCCCAATTTATCCAATCGCAAGTCTACCAAGTCTATCGTTCTTCAAATCCAATTACTCCTCAATCACTATCAAGCCTCACACCGTTTGCAACAAGGGATGTTTGTCCAACCTCAATGAGTCCGTTCCAATGTTATGGTATGACTCATTCCGTCACATTTGCTGTTTCGCCTGGTGTTAATGGGTCATTCTATTACGGCGTCACCACTATGCTTTCAAACGGAACCGAAGCGGCGGAACTCATCATGAATTCATCCTCGTTATATACTCCAGTCGAGGAGGTAACATCAGCCATAAAAACCCCTTACTTTGTATCAGCATCCTTTAATCCATCAACGAGTATCACCTCTCTTCGTTGGATTAATCACAACAAAATCTGCAATTGCCTTGACCTTCCTGAAACTGGACCTTCCGCCATGAGCATTCGCGTGTGGCGAACAGAATATCCAGTTGACCGTAGTATCGGTCTTACCTTGCCTACACAAGGAACCTTGGTGGCAAATCTAACGGCTAACGCCTCCTCACTTGATATTGTGATTCCACAAGATACTGAAAGGACGAGCTATTATTCACTCACATATTACTTGCCGAATTGGTCTGGCCCAAATCAATCGTATGAGGACTTCCGTTTCCTAGCAGAGAACACCCTCACAGAGCCAGTTGAAGAAGATAACATGCCGCCTTCACAACCAACCATCGTTTATGCGCAGTTCCAACCCGAACCTGAAACGGGTGGCGGTGCAACCTTGATTCAGTGGAACGATCTTCTTGATGAAGAGGGTGAAACATACCGAATATATCGCTCTGACCAACCATTTACGACAATTTTAAGAGCAGATGTTGAACTTGTTGTCAAGGACATCATCGAAGGCATCGAATCCTACGAAGTAACTGTTCCCAGAGGATATCTTGGTTACTCATATTATTGCATGGTCACCGTCGATGCTACGGGTGTTATCAACACCAACACGTCTCAATCGGGTTGCACTTCACAAGATGGAATTCTGGAAGACGCTTTCTACAACTGGATTGCTGAACCAACCAACGTTGAATGTGAGTACTTAGGTGACCGCACAACACGTGTTACTTGGGACGACCAACTTGGGGTCGAAGGTGAGCAATACCACGTGTGGCATGCAACATACCGAGTCTCTGGTGTTGAGGTACAAAACAACCCGAGTGCATTAAATTGGAACTTGAACGTGGATACAGGTGCTCAACTTTGGCTCAAAGGTTCAGTCGCTGACGGCGTAGGTGAGTTATTTATCGAAATTGAGGAAGGTATTGAACCAACCCAATCACGTTACTTTGTGACCACAGAAGCTTTGTATGGCAACCACAACGGAACCTACCATTATCTCGGTTTGGAACAAAATTTCTGTACACCGGGTTTAGAGGATACCAAAGCACCGGATATTCCATCCATACGAACTGCAGAAACGAACGGTGTACTCAACCTCGTTCAAATTGAGTGGGTCAACGATGATGATGAACAGGGAGAAACCTATGCTATATGGCGACACTATGGTGACCCATTTGACCCACTGGGGGATTCAGAGGCTATCGAAGATGGATGGGAACTCGTTCGTTCAGATATCCGTGAAATGGCAGGTCAATATTTGTATGAAGAATTTGAAATCGAAGTTAATGTGGACCGAGATGTCTGGTATGCAGTGACCATTACCGACCGATTCAACAATACCAATTACGAAATTACCAGTAACCTTGGCGGTAATGCTTACCAAGTTCACGAAGACACATTGCTCCCGAATGCAACTCTGATGTTCCTTGACAGTACAGGTGCCCCGTACACAAGCCCTTCGCTTGTGTCAGGATCCTACACGCTCCGTGTCGAAGTCAACGAAGATTTATCGACGACGCCAACCATCAACATCACGACATCGAGTGGTGGTCAACTCACTGGCGACGAAGAACCATTACCGATTCTCCAAGACAACAAGAACGACCCAAACCGTGGTCCAGTATACGAATACGATTTTTCGATTACCTCAAACACAAAAGCTGGTCTTATGACCATCAAAATTCGAATGACCGATGAATCAAACAACGAAGTTGTCCAATCATGGAGTGAGAAATTTGTCGATGCAAAAATGCCGACGGCCACCATTTTTTCGCCTTCCTCTAGAAATGATGGGTCTCAATATCTCTATGGAAACAACATCAACGTTCTTGTTGGAGCTGAAGACGATGTGATGGTTGCATCATTCCAATACAGATTCACATACCATTATGGAGGAACGACTGGGAGTACAGTTTCAACAGAATGGTCAGACCTAACAGGCATTACAGATCTTGATGGTGACGGTTCAGCATTAACTGCCAACATGGATGTTGCTGCGGGTAACTTTGGTTTAGGTTATCACCGACTTTCCGTTCGAGTGGTTGACACGGCTGGAAATCAGAACACCGCTAATGTTGATTTCACGGTAGATTTCTGTCGAAACACCATCAACGGAACAACGATTTGTGAAGTTGTTGAACAATTGAAGGGCACCCCTGACCCTATAGAAATCCGCCCATCATTTACCGACCCACCATATGTCATTGTCTGGATTGTAGCAGCCATCAATTTGCTTGCCATTCTCGTGTCGATGCTTGTCATAAAGACTGGAATGAGTGGACCGAAGAAGAAGAAGGATGAGGAAGAAGAAACTGACGACTGGATGGCTGAATTCATCGGTTCAGGCTCATCTCAGGATTTGGATATGTCGGCTATTACTGGAACTGAAAAGAAGGAAGTTCCAAGCCTCGATAGCGATACTAAAGAGAAATCAAATGAACCCGAAGAAGATGACGATGACCCATTTGCCATTAACATCACTCAACGAAAACCACGCCGACGTCAGTCAAAGAAGGAAGAGCCTGAAGATGACGAGGATGATGACGAGGATGACGACGATGACGAAGACCTCTTCGATGATGACGACGATGACGACGACGACGATGACGACGATGATGGCCCACGACGTCCACGACGAAGACCCGCAGGTCGAGCACCCGCTCGCAGCCGACCGACCACTGGAAGAAGACCCGCTCCAAGCTCAGCACCTCGTAAGCGTCGAACTGTGAAAAGATCTGATGATTGATGAACTGCATTCCAGGTGATGCTGTTATGTCCAAAGAAACACTACCTCAAGATGTTCATAGCAAATCTTTTCGCTCGTTGATATCGATTTTTCACCCAGGAGAAAATAAGTTGAATTGGTTGTTGCTCCTTCTGCCTGTTTCAATTTACTTCTCTCTAAACCACCAACTTACTCTTGCATTTTTTTCATCGATGCTTGCTATTGCACCACTTGCGTTTCTCATGGGAAAGGCAACTGAAGAAATAGCAATCCGTACAGGCGAATCCATCGGAGGATTGTTGAACGCCACATTTGGAAACGCAGTTGAAATGATTATCGCTGGTATGGCTCTCTATGCTGCGAGCACCAACCCTGATATTTTGGACACGATGGTCACAGTCACTCAAGCCTCACTGATTGGTTCCATATTGGGTAATCTCCTCCTCGTTCTCGGTCTTTCCATCGTTTGGGGTGGGATTCGACACAATGAACAATCATTTAGTCGCGTAGGCGGGGAGATGAATGGGGCCCTTCTTGTCATTGCAATCGCCTGTCTCATCATCCCTTCTGCAATGCATCACTCTGGAGGAACTACCGAAGATGTGCTCAACCTCTCGCGTGCTACAGCCCTGATTATGCTCATCGTCTATGGCTGTTCACTTCTGTTCCAACTCAAAACTCATTCTTCGATGTTTGAATCATCTGAGCATGGAGAACACGAAGAGCCAGAACTCTCTCTTCGAGATTCTTGGATTCTTTTGCTCACCGCTACAATTCTTGTAGGTTGGATGGCGCATATTCTTGTTCATAGTTTGGAGGAGGCGGTGACTGAATATGCAATTCCTGAGTTGTTTATTGGGGTTATTTTGCTTCCATTTTTTGGAAACGCAGCGGAACACTTTACCGCAGTTTTGGTTGCAGGTAAAGGAAAAATGGACCTTTCGATGTCAATCGCTATTGGAAGTAGCATTCAGATTGCCCTTTTTGTCGCACCGGTGATGGTCCTTCTTGGTTGGGCACTTGGTGTTAATCTTCCGTTGGAATTTGGGTTGCTTGAAACTGCTGCAACCTTTGTCGCAGTGTTGATTACAATCGCTATTCTCAATGATGGCAAGACAAATTGGCTTGAAGGTGTACTCGCACTTGCTTGTTATACCATTCTTGGCATTGCATTCTTCTTTATGTGAGTGATTGCGATGAAATTATCACCAGAAACAAAAAAGCAATTCGCTGGAAGCCTACTTGTGTCCTTGAGCATCTTATGTTGCATTTTTGGTTATATTGGGTGGAGTACAGAAGGTGAAGTTTCAGATATTCAAACCCCGACCATTCGAGATTACTCTTTTTTTTCAAATGAACCAATTCCTTCAGAATTATCCAATTTTTTCATTACTTCACAATTGAAATTAAATTGGGAAAGCGAGGAAATTTATGTTGTCATCGTCGATGAAGATGAAAAGAACTCCTGTCCTGTTAAAGCAGCGGTCATGGAAGGATCCACACCTGGGGGTTCTTGTTCTTCGACGGACCAAGACATTCTTGCTGGAGGTGCCGCATTTGGACCCGATACGGGCATCACTTGGGAAGTTGAACAAGGACCTCATTTTGTTGGATTAGGTTCTCGAGTCGATACCCTTTCTTCAAATGCAGATGTCACCATCGGCTATGAAGTACACATTCGTGCTTCTTTTGCCTTGTATTTCATCATCTTTCTTGTTGGAATTGGTGGGGCAGTGATGTGGTGGGATTAATTCCCTTCGACACCTTCGTAATAATGTTCTACAGCGAGGTCGATGTCTTGACGGATGCTCTGTTCGTCAAGTGAAAGTGTCACTCCGTCTTTTCGCAATTGTCGACCTTCGACCCACATGTCAAGGCATTCTGCACCATTGTACACGAGATGAGACAGATAGCGATTTCTTCCACGTCCATGTGGTGACATTCGAATATCGTCCGTTCCCCATGCAACCCAATCTTGACTTCCCTTTGTCGCAATTTGAAAAATCTCTGATGCAGGCAAGAGCGTTGCATCCCAATGGTCATGCCGTTGAACAAGACTTGCGGTTTTCGCTTCAGCGAGCAAATTCAGTCCGTTGCCTGATGATGCGGCACCATCGGTGCCGAGGCGGACATCAACCCCTGCTTGAGCATAGGCTGGATAAGAAAGGGTTCCTCCGCACGCAAGTTTCATGTTTGATGAAGGACAGTGAACGACCGTTGCCTCGTGATTTTTGAGAAGCTGAATTTCGTTCTTTTTGACCCATGAAGCGTGTGCACAAATCGTTCCTGGTTTGAAAAAATCAATCGAATCCAAATATTCAACGGGGTACTTCTTGTGTGCAGAAAAACAATCTGAAATTTCCTTTCTCGTTTCACTTACATGGATGTGCAAACGAGCCTTTCGTTTTTCAGCTAATTCAGAAGCCTGAAGCAATGTTTCTTCTGAACAAAGGTAGACTGAATGGGTTGCAATGGCATACTGAATTCGCCGAGTCTTGTCATTTGTTGCCAAGAGCCCATCCAATTCGTCAAGAGCAGATTTGGCATCGGGGTGACTTGGAAGTGCAATATCACTAACAGGGCCGCCGATGAGACCACGAAGGCCTGCTTGTTCAAGCACTTCGCCCGTGGTTGAAGGGAAAAAATACATGTCAGCAGCAAACGTTGAGCCAGTTTTGATCATTTCAGCAGCCGCAGAACTTGACCCCACCCGAACATATTTTGGAGAAATTCGAGATTCGGTTGGAAAAATTGCTTCGTTAAGCCAACGGTGGAGAGGAAAACCATCGCTAAAATCACGCCCATTGAGTTGCATGGCAAGATGGGTATGCCAATTCTGAAGGGACCTCGTGATGAGTTTCTTTGAGCCATCAATCACCTCTTGGACATCCTCATCACCATTGGAGACCGACCATGACCCATCGGCGTGAAGCAAAACATCTCCCTCTTGGCGTACGCCATTGTGGTCAATGAGAATCGTGTTCGTGTATCGAACCGAGGCATCTTCGCTCATGGTTCTTGGGAAGGCTTCTAACTCATGAATGCTGGTATTCTTACCGAGTTGCTTATGTTCAAAAATAAATTCGGCGGGTTTATGCCACTGTGGCTTAGCTGGTAGAGCATCTGATTCGTAATCAGAAGGTCGGGGGTTCGAATCCCCCCAGTGGCTTTTATTTTGATTTGGTGACTTTGGTGAGTTCCATTGAAAACAAAGCAGCGCTCGATTCAAGACTTACCACGCCAGGAAGAGCACGGCCAGCAATATAATCGAGGCATGCACCTCCACCCGTTGATACATGTCCCATTTTCTTGGCTAAGTTTCTCTTCGTAACGAGGGTTGCAGTATGCCCTCCGCCAACCACAGTATACGCGTTCGACTCTGCACACGCGTTGAGAATTTCAAAGGTGCCGAGGGCGAAATCATTGTGTTCAAACACCCCTGCTGGACCGTTGAGAATCACTGTACCTGCATTCTTAATCGCTGTTGAAATTTCAAAGATTGACTTGATGCCAAGGTCATGGATTGGAGCGCCAAAAGGCAATTTGTCGAGTGGAATATCCACCCGATTGTTTTCGACATTAACCGCAACATCAACAGGAAGGCGAATTTTTTCTGGGAAGTTAGCAAGCAATGAGGTTGCAATATCCACCACATGATCCCAAGCGCCTTCTGCTGCCTTGATGAGGAAGTCGATGTTCTCCTTGCCAATGTCGATGCCTTTGACGTGGAAGAATACGTTGGCAACACCGCCTGTTGCCCAAATTTCATCGGCGATATTGTTGCGAAGCATGTTTTGTGCAACTTCGATAGAATCGTCGATTTTTACCCCACCCAAGACGGCAAGGCAAGGCCGAACTGGTTGTTCGAGTGCTTGGTCTAATTTTTTGATTTCTTTGCCCATCAGGACGCCTGCGATGCATGGAATATGGCTGGTAAAACCGACGATCGATGCACTTCCACGATGTGCACAAGCAAACGCATCATTGACGAACACATCGGCGATGCTTGCCAGATGTTGAACCATACTTGTATCAGAGAGGGTGCTTATATCACCTTTCAGCAATTCATCATCATCCATACGAACATTGTTGAGCATGAGAATGTCTCCATTGCTCATTTGTTCGATGGCTTGCATAGCACGTTCCCCATGGATATCGTTGACCCACTGCACTTTTCTTCCCAACAAACGCCCGAGTTCTCTTGCATGCCCGAGCGTACTTGTAAAATCGTATTTTCCACGGCGAGATTGGTGCGCGAGTATGACAACCTTTGCAGATTTGAGTTTGTTCATGGTGGGGATAATTGCTCGAATTCGAGTCACATCGAGAAATTCTTTGGTTTGTGGGTCCATTGGGCTGTTGATATCAACGCGAAGCAGGACGGTTTTACCAGCGACGTCCACATCGGACAAGGTCAGAACCTTCGCCATTGTATCGTGGAAGCAAAGTCGGTTTTTCATATCTTTTGTTAGCAAAAAAATTTGATTGGGCACAGTATCTTTGTTGTAAAAACTGGAATCAATGCTCCTGTTTTTGAAAAAAATAGAAAGGGTTTCGCGTTGAATCAAAGATATGGCTGATGACGATTTGCACGAAATGGGGGTTCTTGATGGGCCTCGCCGACGTGCGAAAACGGCAACATCGGCCTTTGGAGTTTCAAAACGAGAAGGTCATGATTCCTCAGCGTATTATGCTGCAAAAATGAATCAAACGTTGACTTCATCGAGGGAAGTTGGCGAGATTGTTCCATTTCCAGCACATCTAGGCAACACCATCCATTGTCATGACTCCACCAATTTGGATTTCATTCCAAACAACTGTGTCGACCTCGTCGTTACCTCTCCACCGTATAACGCAACCAAAGAATACGATGAAGATTTGACTTTTGAGCAATATTTGAATCTTCTTCGTGATGTGTTTTTAGAATGCTATCGAGTTTTAGCTCCAGGTGGTCGAATGGTTGTAAATGTGGCAAACCTTGGAAGGAAACCGTATATTCCGCTCACATCACATATCAACATGATGATGATCAACATTGGGTTCTTGATGCGAGGAGAGATTATTTGGGACAAATCTGCGAGTGCAGGAAGCTCATGTGCTTGGGGTTCGTTTCAATCAGCAAGTAACCCTTGTTTACGAGATGTGCATGAGTATTTACTCGTCTTTTCAAAAGGAGATTTCAAGAAATCAAAACAAGGTTTTGATGACACCAAGAAATTAAACACCATCGAAAAAGATGAATTTATACAATTTTCAAAATCGATATGGTCATTTTCCACTGAACGGGCATCACGTGTTCAACATCCAGCACCATTCCCCGTCGAATTGCCTCGAAGATGCATCGAATTTTATTCGTTTGAAGATGATGTAGTTCTCGACCCATTCCTTGGTTCAGGTTCAACTGCAATTGCTGCACTCCTCACCAAACGAAGATACATCGGTGTCGATATTTCAGAGGAGTATTGTAATATTGCTCAGCAACGAGTCGATGATTCCCTCCCTTCAATCAAATCGTGAGCGAATGCAAGGAATAAATCCATTGAAGCAGGAGTTGTTTTGAACCACTCCATCATGGCCAATTCATGGAGGAATCGCTTGTTCTTCATCTTGGGCCCGAAGGCGAAGATTGGCGAGTACCGGTTCAAGAATTGGAACAAAGGCAACACCAGTTTGCTCAACTTCTTGGCGAACATGGCCATGAAGGAGCTCTCATTCACCATCCAATTGATTTGTATTACTTCACAGGAGGAAGACAAGATTCGACCTTCTTCATTCCTGCAAAGGGTGCTCCCGGTTCAGAAGAATCTGGAGGCGATGGTCCGATTGCCTTCGTTCGTCGTTCACTTCGTCGAGCCATCTACGAAGCGGGCGGGGACAACGCCCCACATCGAATCGAAGAATTTGGCCGATTATCCCAATTTTCAGATCGACTAAAATCGATGGGCGTTTCAAGGAAACCAAGTTTGCAATTTGGCGAGATTCCCTCTCAATTTGGTAAGCGCTTTGAGGCAGCATTGCAAGGCCTGGATGGTGATGTCCAAGATGCCACATCACTGGTTCACAACATGAGGGAAGTCAAATCAGCATGGGAGTTGGAGCAAATGCATATTGGAGCACAAGTCCAACGAAGAATGTTTGATACCATCGAAGCCGTTGGAGGCGAAGGGATGTCAGAACTCGACCTCGTCGCAGCGGCTGAAGCCATCAGTCGAAGCGAAGGATTCGGTGGTAATGTGCAGATGCGACGATACCCTCTGCAATGCGACCGAGGTGTTATTGTTGCAGGTAGAGCAGGCGGCGTGCCATCGTTTTTCGATTCTGCAATTGGAGGCGAGGGGCCACATCCGCTGTCAGGAATGGGGGCGGGATTTAACAAAGTCAAGAGAGACGAACCCGTTCTTGTCGACCTTGTCCATGTACACCGAGGATATGTCGTTGATACCACACGAATCTTCGTTTCAGGTCGTTTAAACAGTGTTTGGGAAGAGCGACTTGATGATATGCTCACGGTCAAGAACACCGTGATTGACGTCCTAGACCATGGCATGAATTGCAGTCAGGCTTGGCAGGAGGGGCTCGAGGTCGCGACAGAATTAGGTCATGCAGACCATCTCATGGGTATGGCTCCCGACCAAAGCAAATTCTTAGGCCACTCTGTAGGTTTGCAACTTGATGAAAGTCCTGTGATTGCTCAAGGTTTTGACCGCCCTCTTCCCATCAATGGGGTCATGGCTATCGAACCTAAGGTTGTGCACAATGATGGTTCGATTGGAACCGAAGACACTTGGGTTCGAACTCAGGATGGACTTGAACCCATCACGGCAGATGCTGACTTACCTTGGCTGATTCACTGGGATGCTTAACATCAAAATCCTTCACCACATGGTTGAAAGAGAAAACTCCGTAAGGCAACCATGGGCGCAAAACCATATGCATCAAGCCACATCGCCGGAGTCGCCTCATCCTTCACTTCGATGCGATTATCAGGTGAGGTCAAAGAAGAGTTGGTGACCTTATTGCTTGGGCAATTGGATGAGTATGTTCCAGTTCTTGAACAAGAAACCCTTGCACAGGACAGTGAACGTAAAACACTCGACGACCCATTCCGAACGAGACTCAATTATAATCGGACAAGGGAGCACATGATTGACCGAATTCGATCTGTAGATTCTGTAGGCTCGGCAGCAGTGCAAGCAGGTATTGAACATCTTGAACAGTACCTTTCCAAGACGCTAAGATTTGCCCAAGAAGCGGCAGAACGAGATAAGGTTTCAACGATAAAACCACGTCACCTCAAAGCCGCCCTCGTTCAAATGGACGAACAAAACGATGAGCAACAAGAAGAATCTGGAACATCGTTTGATACCGAATTTGTCGCTGGACAAGTTGGTGGAGTTGTGACAGCAACAACTATTCAATCCCTCGCAAGGTCAATGGCGAAAATGCCCGTCACCAAAGAAGCGGTCGAAGAATTGCTCGAGACGTACACATTGGTGCTCGAAGAATTGGAAAGTGATATTCGTCAGCATGCACAACTCGGTCGAAACCCTCAGATGTTCATCGAATCCATACAGCGAATGAAAGGCTTGATGACGCTTGGTTGGATACGTTCAATGGTCTCAAGAGCTGCAAAAAATGCTGCTGAGCAGGGAAAAAGGGCTATCGACATTGATGATATTGTTCATCTCGACCCATTTGCATAATCCATTTTCAAATACAATGAAATAATACATATGAATAGTTGGGTGTGTGGTGCAGTGATGAATTTCATCGGTCAATCTGCACCAGATTGGACATTGCAAGGTTTTGGTCCAAGTGGAAGTCAAGAATTTTCTTCCAAAGCATTGTTTGGAAACTGGTATGTCATCTATTGGTACCCAAGAGACTTTTCTACGGTCTGTCCAACTGAAGTGCTTGCATTTAATCACCACCTTGAAGATTTTGAAGATTCACAAGTGACTTTGTTTGGATGTTCACTTGACTCGATTGAAACACACGAACGATGGGTTTCCCAACGAGATATCTTCCCAGAAGGCATTCATCATGTGCTCCTATCTGATGAAGACGGCAAGGTAACAAAATCATTTGATCTTATTCACGAAGCATCTGGCTTACCTTGTCGTGGCTTGGTTATCGTGGATGAGTTTGGTAAAATTCAGCATTATTCGCAAAGTTCTCTCATTGTAGGAAGGCAACCCAAATCAATTCTTCGAATGGTTGAGGCATTAAAATCAAATGGACTTTGTTCTGCAACCTGGCAAAAAGGCGACAAACACATTGGTGAAGATTGATGATACAAATTGAACAATTTGATGAAAGTTCGTTGAATTCGTTGTCGAAGATAGAACTCGCCGTACTCGTTTTTGGTCGAAGTAATTGCCAAAATTGCTCCAATTGGCATGCTGAATTACGTCAGGCTGC
>JAUREO010000014.1 GCA_030827365.1 Candidatus Poseidonia sp.
ATCCCAAGAGGTATGGTCAGGATAGCCTTCTTTCACTATCTTTGCAATGCCAGCAATATGTGGGGGATTACAATTTGAATGATAGAAAAGCACATAATCACCTTTTTTCATATCATCTCTCATAAAATTTCTTGCTTGATAATTTCGAACACCGTCCCAATGTGTTGAACCATCCTCTATAAGTTTTGAATAGGGGTACACATCGAGTTCAGATTTCATGAGCCAATACCCCATAAACAACCCTCACAGCCCATAGTCTATGGATTTGCTCATCACCATACATCAACAATTTTTCCTTGTAGTTCTGCATCGAGGACATCGTATTCTTTAGCCGTCTTCTTTTGGAGCCCTAACTTTCGAGCCATGCTTGGAACACCATCAACAGCACCAATACCCAACTTTTCCAATGTAACAAGGATTGCTGGCAACAATATCAGCGCACTGGCAGCTGCGACCCAAAGCAAAATTAGAATGACGGTGATAAATGGCTTAATCTCTGGAATCGGTATACTGTATGCCGTGAAGAGCCCTAAAGATGTTACTGTGGCTGCCTCAAAGAGCGACATCCCAGTCCCCACAGCGGCACTTCGGATGGCTTTAATTCCGCCCCCTAATTCTTGGATGCGGTTTGCAATGTGAATCGAAAAATCCACCCCTACCCCCACAAGAATTGAACCTATCATGACGGTGACGAGTGAGAGTGATACATCCATTTGCCACATGACAAGCCATTGTAAAGCTACAGTAGCAATGACCGGTGAAGTAGTCCAAATTGAATATTTAATATCCTTGAACACAACTGAAAGTGTGATAAGTGTGAGAATAATTGCAAAACCAAGTGAAGTCCATTGCGAACCAACAATGAGTTCATTCACCTCGATGGCTGTTGCAGCAACACCTGTCAATTCTTCTGCTGACTCACCATGGTCGCCTTTGAAATTGAATGCTGCTTCGTTGACCAAAGTGACACTCTTTGCCGTATCTGCCACAGGAATAAAGGGCATATCAACATACACAAGCGTTCGGTTGTACCCGCTATTGACGAAAATTCCACGGGTCTCATCAGTAAGTGAAGCATAGAACACGTCAAGAAGAAAAATTTGAGTTTGTGCATCTCCGGGCAACCCATACAAATCAGGTGCTTTGAGAATATCCCAAAACGAGGTATTTGCGTCAATATTTTGGTTGAATAAGGCATTTGCGAAGTCCTTGACATCATCAGGCAAAGGTGTGTTATTGATGATTTGGGCGGCGTCACTTGAGGAAACACCAATAGATACACCAGATGCTTTCATGAGAAACACAATAGATACTGCAGATGTATTTTCAATTTGATTAAGTTGTAATTCCAATCCCTCAATTTTTTCCAAATTCCCATAAGGGTCATCGTTTGCTGGGTCGGAATCTCTCAAATTTCCGGTTACTTGTGCATCGATTAAAACCATCCCTACTTGACCTGCTTCAAACTCTTTACTGAATTGCTTCATCTTGACAACAGATGATTCACCTTCAGGTGCCATGCCAAGTAAATCGATGTTTTCTTCGACATTGGCCTGACCGATTGTTGCAGAAAAGGCAATAAGCACTGCAAATATTACCAAAACATATCGATTTCTTTTGACGGGAATGTCGACCATGACATCAAATGCCTTCAACGGTGGGTGTGATGGTTTTCGCAAATCTAAGATGAGTGTTAAATTCGGTACCATGAAAATTGTCAGAATATAGACGATGACAATACCGAGAGAGAGGGCGATTCCTACAGTTTGAATAGGTGCCATTGGAGTGAATACCAAACTAATGAAACCAATGACTGTCGTCACGGCTGACAAAAATACAGCGCGACCTGTCGAAGAAAGGGAGGCCCTCATTTTTTCTTCTTTCTCTCCCTTTTCCTCTGCGTATCTATTTGTGATATGCAATCCATACGAAACGCCAAGAGCTAATAGAATTGGCCCGACGATGATGACGGTCATCGTCACCTCATAATTTGTAGCACCAATCAGCCCAAGGGTCCAAAATACAGCACACAATGTAGGTAATCCAGCAATTATAACGACTTTGATACCTTGAATTGGTCGAATTCCAGTGAGACCGGATTGAAGTAAATCAGAGTGAAAAACAAACAAACCAATGGCGACCAACACGACAGCGAGTGGAAAAATTTCCCAGAACAAACGAAATGAAAATTCCGTCACTGCATTTGTAATTGGGACTGGTCCTGTCAAGGTCATTCGTAATCCTAAATCATCCCAAGTGCAAACTTGACCTCCATCTGGACTTCCATCTTGGTTGAATTGGCACGGTCGCTCTTTTTTGGAGATGTTATCGAGCAAGGCTTGAGTTTCCTCAATAATTTGTTTTGCTGGCCTGTTTTCTGTAACTGCAATCGCTACAATGGCCCGATCAAGGACACCATCTGGACCGCCATCTTCTGCCCCCGCCACATCTCGAGCCAATTTGTCGAGACCTGCACTCGGTTTGCCATCTTCATACATGTTGTTGACGACCAAATCAATCGTATCTTGACTGGGAATTTCATATGCACCGCCAATTTGTTCATCGGTTAAAGCAAATGCTTCATTGAGTTGCTTTGCAAGATCTGCTGATAAACAATCTTCAGTTTGCCCTCCAGGACAGAGTTGTTTACCAGACTCAGTGATGAATGCTTCTCGGATTCTTGGCGCACTTGAATTGACTTCCTTGAGTACTGTTGAGAGTGATAAAATGTAAATCACATCATCAGATTCATCGTTTTGAATGGGATTTATTTGCTTCTCAACATAACTAATTTCTTGAAGAATTCGCTGGTCAGTTATGTTCCTATCCGTTGATTCAATATATACGACCATCACATTTGTCGACCAATCTTCTTCCACTTTTTTAATCAATTCCGCAACTTTACTTCCCTCAGGGAGGTAGACCTCAAGGTCCCCGTTCACATTGAGTGCTGGGTTATCGGGGTCATCATCAAAACGTGTGTCGTCAAGAAAACCAGATTGAGTGACGAAGTAACTTGTGAAAAGCAAAAAAAGCAATACAGTAGGGATTGGATATCGGGTGATTGCTCCAGTTGCCCCTGTTTTTTGCCACTCACGTTGAAATCGTCTTGGAGCTTCTAAGACAGCATCGATTGTTGATTTTGAGTCCATTTTTTTTAGTTTCCGACCGAAGTCAGCCCCTTTTTTCGAAAAATGTTTTTTGCTTTTTTCGGTGATTTCTCCAATTCTCTGAAGGCCACTACCTCGCTTGGGTAGTTTCTCGTCAGGTGAATCTGAACTCAATTCCTCACCATTTAGACCCAGACCCTCCTTCTTCAAATGGTTGCCGACACAATTCCAATGTTGATCATGAATATAATTGGACATGCGACGATTTCAAAAACACATGTCGAGACGACAAGTTGGACCTGCCAAGTTACATGGCCGGGGCCGGTGAGGCACATGCCAACTCCAAAGTTACCTGAAAAACGATGGTCGATTGACCTTGAGAAGCAAATTCAAGAAGATCATTATGCAGATGCTGAACTTTATTCCCGAAGATATAGTTTCAAGCCTAATTCAGGGAAAGAAATTTTCGTTATTGATACACCTCCGCCCTATCCCTCGGGAACATGGCATATCGGCGCAGTAGCACAATATTCGATGATCGATGTTATAGCACGCTCACAAAGACTCCTCGGAAAAGAAGTCTATTTTCCATGGGGCGTTGATAGGAATGGAATCAACATCGAATTCACCGTTGAAAAAAACACCAAACGGAAAATGAAAACCTATGACCGAGAAGAATTTCTTCAACTCTGTGAGCAGACAATAGAAGAATTCACAAACGCAATGCGAACAACGGCTAGAAGAGTTGGGCTCTCATGTGATTTTGACCGTGAATACCTCACTGATTCACCAAATTATCGCTCCGTCACACAATCGATTTTCGTAGACCTGTTCAAACAAGGCAAGATTGTGGAAGACCTCCGCCCGAATATATACGACCCTGTAGAAGGGACGACAATCGCAGATGCTGAAGTGGAGCGAACAACAAGAATGACCAAACTGGTTGATGTACGATGGACTTGTGAAGATGGTACAGATGTCATTATTTCGACAACTCGTCCAGAACTCATTTGTGCATGTGGCGTAGTGATGGTTCACCCAGAGGATACCAGATATGAGCACTTAATTGGAAAACGTATTTCACTTCCGATTCCTGTCGAACACAGAGATTCATCGGTGGTGATTCAAACCCATCCCTCAGTCAAAAGTGAATTTGGTTCGGGTGTGTTGATGGTATGCTCATTTGGTGATCAAAACGACGTTGCAGTATTTCGAGAATTAGGACTGCAACCCTTCCAAGCTATCAACCTTGATGGAAAGATGACTGATATTGCTGGACCATTTGCAGACATGTCAGTTCTTGATGCGAGAAAGGAAGTGATTTCTTGGCTTGAGGCCAACAACCGTCTTCACAACATCGAAGACAGGGAGCAGGAAATTCCCATATCTGAAAGAGGTAAAAATCCTGTCGAAATTATTCTTCTCAAAGAATGGTATGTTAAACAAACCGATATGCAAGATGTTATGAAAAACCATATAGAAGAAATTGAATTTCATCCACCTCGAAACCGACAGTTTTTGCTTGATTGGATGGAGAATATCACTATTGATTGGCCAATTTCAAGACGGCGATGGTACCATACTGAGATTCCTGTTTGGTATGCAGATAATGGCCAAAAGATCATTCTCCCACCCTCGGGCACCTATGTACAACCATGGAAAGAAGAACCCCCGGTTGGCTCAGAGGTCATCGATCGGGAAACTCGTGAATTTTTAGGTACGTATGATGAGATGAAATCTTTACTCACTGACATTGTTGGCGAAGAAAAAGTCTTTGATACTTGGATGGATTCTTCAAATTCAAATTTGTTTACGAGTGGCTATCTCAACGAACCAGACGTCTTTGAGAAAGCATTTCCTACAGCACTGAGGCCTCAAGGAAAAGAAATCGTCCGAACATGGCTTTACTACACTTTACTCAAATCTTCTCTCCTCCTCGATCAACCAGGTTTCAAACATGTCTGGATTGATGGCCTTGGCATGGACCCATGGGGTCGAAAAATGAGTAAATCTCTTGGCAATGGAATCGATGCAGATAGTGTCCTTGAATGCGGGGCAGGTGGCAGAACCGCAACATGGAAAATTAAGGGGCCTGATTCCCAAGTAACTTTGAATGCAAATAAAATTGGATCTGAATGCTTCCGGCTTTGGAAAGCATGTGATGCTCAAGTAGGGGACGATTTTCAAATCAATCCTGAAGACATCGAAAAGAAATATTATGGTGTACTAACAAAATTGTTCAACGTATCAAGATTTGCCAGTCAATTTGAAATTTCAACTTCCCTTGATGAAGTGCCGGAGCAACTCGAAATAGAAGATGAGTGGATTTTATCTGAATTTCAACATGTGTTGACGAAGGTGTCAAAGGCATGGAATGAACTTGATATTTACACTGCAACTCAAACTCTCAAAGGATTTGGAACGGGCATTTTACCGTCCCACTACCTTGAGATGGTCAAATCAAGATTATACGATGATGATGCCATTGCTGCATGGACGATTCATCGAATTGTTCGAGACTTCATGACGTTATTCAGTCCAATATGTCCCTTCTTTGCTCACCACATTTCATTGGTCCTTTATGGTCAATCCGCAGTAGAATGTGATTCAATTCCTCAGCTTCAAGTAAAGTCTTTCATCGAAGACCCTACAAGAGCTGCAAAATTAAGGGCACTTTCGAACCAAATCCAAGAATTCAATGGAATGGTTTGGAATGCGAAGAAGGAAAGTGGGCTATCCTTGAATCAACCCATTCAAAGTATCTTCATCCCTAATGAATTGGCTGCATTTACATCAACTTTGGTTCGAATGCATAACCTTGAATGATCATACAAGTCTTTCTTGACGGAATTCCATGGATTCTAAATGATTGAAACGGATTCCGATGAGTCGAATCGGTTTGTCTATCTCCACATTTTGTGCGAATAGTAATTGTGCCAAACGCAAGAACACATCAGGGTCGTCCATCGCAACTGGTATGCTTTTTTGGAAAGTATATGTTTCAAATCCCTGATATCGAATTTTGACTTCAATCACTCGAGCACCCGCTTTTCCTTCGTTAAGTAATTCTACACATCGAAGGAGCAATTTTTCAAGTGCTTCAAGAACTTTTTCGATATCGTTCGTATCTCGATCAAAGGTTCGCTCTTTTCCTAAGGATTTTCGTCGATGGAAAGTATGAATTTGGTTACTTGTCGTTCCTTCGTAGAGATTAATAACCCAAGCAGCAAATCGTTCGCTTGAAAGTCGTTGAAGGCCTAACATCCCTAACCTATACATTTCATCGACCGTTTCAAGCCCCCATTCCGAAAGTTGTGTAGCAGTCTTTGGCCCAATACTTGGAACCTGTCTCACACTTCGGCCATCGAAAAATGATGGTATTTCATTCGGAAGAATTCTGAATATTCCATTGGGTTTGTTTTCTTCACTGGACATTTTTGCAAGTATCTTCGTTGGTGCGATTCCAAATGAAGCCGATAATCCGATTTCTTCTTTGATTTGGAGTTGCATTTTCCGAGCCAACGCATATGCGTTATCCCAGTCACCTTCACACTTTTGTGTGATATCGAGGTATGCCTCATCTATACCTGCCTGCTCAAATTTGTCAGAAGATGAACGTAAAATGTCCATAACTTTTCGACTTGCTCTTCCATACAAACCCCTGGTTCCACGAATGTATATTGCCGTCCCAAATGGAGCAGCAGGGCATCTCCGCCACGCCTCGGATATCGACATCGCAGAGCGTATTCCAAATCGACGGGCGGCATAATTGCATGTCGACACAATCCCCCTACCGTTACCTTGATGTGGGTCAGAACCAATGATAAGGGGAATTTCTGGGTCAAATCCATGATGAAGAACTTCGACCGCTGCAAAAAATGCATCTAAATCGCAATGAATGATGATGCGTTCATCCACCTTCTTCCCTCAAGAATGGATATTTGGCTATGGTGTTTCAACTTCACCCTTCTCAACAATCTCACATTCACTTTTCCTTCCCTGCTAACGAAAACAATCTCGACTTGTTTCAACCATATTCTATGATTCGCATGAAACCTGAAATCGCGTTTGGAGAAGGGGCGGGAACCGATAATTCTCTGCTTGAAATGAAATTGGAACGCCCCCCTCAATCTCAATTTCATCATCATATTTTTCCTAAAATAGGAGAATGGTATCACCTTTCAAGTCCTTACAAAGCAGGAAGACACATGCGCTCTGTCGCTGAAATTTGGGTATGTCAAGTTCTCGCTCTTGGATATCCAGTTCATTGGATTGATGGTGCGTGCCGAATGGACCCCTCTCGCTTGCTTAAGTTACTACGCCAAATGAATGAACCTGTCGAAGAATGTCTTTCCCGATTGTATGTGAGCAGGGGATTTACATTGCATCAACTCGTTCGTCAGATAGAGCGGTTGCCGGATGAAATCAAATTGACGGGTTCACCTTTCGTGTTTATTGATGGCCTTCTTATGATGCACACCGACGACCAAGTTGGTCATCGTGAGGCACGTATGCTACTCCAACATGAATGTCATATCCTCAATGGCCTGCAAATCATTCATCCCCTCATGATTGTGTCAACAGGTGATTCAAACATTCGGACGCGCCGTGAATCGATACTCAGTGAAATTTTGAAGGCAAATGTACAATGCCAACTTCATGGCAACATCATTGAAAAAAAAGGCATCCAACGACTTTTCTTGCGTCATGAGCCGAGTTCTCAAGCAGGATTTTGGATCGATGAAAAGCCACCACTCACGCTCAATGATTTTATCTCAATTGGAATGGACAAAATCGCTTAAACTACATTGAATATTTTTCCTCTCAATCTTTCCCTCCGACCATCCAAATGGACTTAAGATAGACCAGAGAGCTCGATTTGCATCCTGAATGTAAAATGCCGCATCTACTCTTCCCATCGTTTCGCTTGAAAGTTCTTCTTGCAAGATGATTCGCTGAATTGGGATTTCATCGCTTTGGTCGATGACGACAAAATGAATTCGTCCTCCCGCTGGTATCTCCATCCCGTACTTTTCTGCTCGCAATAATGCTGCATGTGTCAAATTCATGACCGTTCGTTGGTGTCGAGTCTTTGTTATTCTCCGTGAAACAACGAAGGTATTGAGGTCGACCTTTGAATTCAAAATGGCATCATATTCTGTGTGAAAAAGTGCATGAACTTCACGCTGTTGCCTGTATGAAGGCAGATGTTCACCAGCCTCCAACTGTTCGACAAGAAGGGCTAACCCTTTCGATTGAAGTGTACTTGTCCATTTGCATGTTGAATGCTGACGTAGTTCAATACCCCTAATTTTGAAATCACTTCCATTCCACCCCCAGTACTTTGTTAGGGTACCCGATTTGTGAACTCGACTCGGAACAAATGCAATGCAACGATACATGTCTTCAAACTCGAGAGGAATCCCCACCTTCTGGGAGATTTCGCTTGCAAAGTTGTAGGCCGCCTGAAGTTGTTCATCTCGACTTCTCCCTTGGACATCTCGAATCCACACGCTATCAACAACGGCATGCAACACTTCCCAACCAGCGTTTTGTGCTTCTTCGATGGTAAAAAGTAGAATTTCTCGGGCCCATGCACAGATGGCCTCATGTGCTTCTATACGTCCAAATCGTGCATTTCGATAACCCGTATAGCCAAAACATGTCACGAGTAACCATTTGAGGGCATTTTGTTGCAAATCATATCGGTCTTTTTTGAAGACTCGAAGGCGCTTGAATTCACGACGACGTTGTATGATTGGGCCAACTACGCGACCGAGGAAACCTTGCCGTCTACCACATGTGTGCAAATTTAGGCCTGGCACTCGGAGGGCGAATTCATTACTTTGAGGAAATAAGCCACTGCCAAATCGATGCTCGACATTCCTACGACTCATTTCATCTGATGCCTCTTGGACATCGAGGGGTAGGAAGAGCGTATGCTCATTATGCAAAAGAGGGACACAGCAGGGGCAATTGAGTGTCTCAGAAGAGATATTTCGTGTCGCTATGATACTTGGAAAAAGACTCGCATAATCGAGTTCAATGACATTTGAAAAGCAACCTGGTGTACTATCAAGATACAAACCTCCACGGTCCGAATGCAGAAGTTCAAGTGCTGTTTTCGTATCTTCAGGACGATTTTTTTTCCATGGCACAAGTACCCCATCGTCCATTGCTGTTCTTATTTGAATGGCACTTATCACCGAACCAGGGGATAATCGGGATATATCTTGTGCAGATTGATTTGATAACCTTGCGAGTTCGATGAGACCCGAGATGCCACCCTCACGAACTATGAAACTTGATGAGATATCAAGATGAATACGTCCGCGAAGTGGATGATACGCATTCTTTCTTAAGGCCTGCCCATACGACCACACTGTTCGTGCTTGGCTAAGGGCGACAAGTGGTGAATCATCACGACCAAAATAAAGATCAATTCCAACAGACTGTGCTGCATTGAGTAAAGCAGGAAATTCTATTTTGTCACCCGAACGAGTACATACAATATCTGGGTCAATACGGCGAAGTTGTTTTTGCACGGACAAAAGAGCCTCTTCAAGGGATGAAAAGTGAGTAAAATCCACGGTAATTATGGTACTTGCTGCAGATTCAATCAGTTCTCTTTCATATCCAAGTGGGCGGAATTCAACAGACGCAATAGGGGTTGATGAACTACGAAAACCAGTTGCCGTGTCAAAGATGACTGCCAATTCGATTGCTCGTAATTTTAGGCGCGATGTATGCTCAGTTCGACTCAAACGATTCGAATCACATCTCCAAATGGCTTGTTCAAAAAGTGAAACTTGAGATGCGTTGAGAAATCGTTGAACTAAATTTGCGTCCAATGAATAGAGTGTAAATTTGGTGAAATCTCCTTTATGCTCTATGTGTTGCCCTAAATGTTTGAGAATTCGTCCCGAAGAAACTTCAATCTCGAGGACCTTGTGGATTTCATATTCCTCAAGGTCGAGTCGTGCCTTGATATAACGTGTATTGCAGATGCCATATTTCGTCTGAATCTCAGGCTGCTCGAGCCACAATTCCAAATTCTTGAGATCTCGATATTGGCCCGATACTTGCAATGTTGGTCGCCAAGGACATGGGCATCGATGTGCAGACCCATGAGCATCAAGTATCCATGCAATCATGTGGGTACTGCATGACGAAGGATGGACATCAAAAAGATAACCTTCAATCAACATGTTCACCCTGCTGAGATGACTCCAGTTGCTGTAATGATCGTTCCAACGAGTGAATTTTACCCCACGCTTCGAGAAGAAGAGAAAGAACAAGAGGAAGGACAATGTCATGACTTGGAAGTAATCCTCCAGATGACCTTCTTTGCCGAATCGAATTCATCATTGAATCAAATATTTCTTTTTCGTGATTTGGTAGTGCACGACGAAATGGTTGCAATCGGTCCAATTCATATTCAATTCGACGACGCCATGTTGGTACGCTTCGACCCATGACTCATGGCAAGCACATCGGATTGCTTAACTTATGTTCGGAGATGAAACAAAGTAAAAGTCATTGCAATGAAGAGCGATTGACCACGAAATCACAATCTTTGCCATCAAGAATGTCAAGAACAGAATCAACAATATTCAATCCAACACGAAGTTGTGCCTCAAGTGTTGAGGCACCAATATGAGGTGTTCCGTGAAAGTTGGGATGTTGAAGTAAAGCATGGTCTGCTGGGACTGGTTCAATTTCAAAGACATCTAAAGCAAGGCTTGTGAGTTCATAAGATTGAAGTGCTTCAAGGGCCTCATCTTCGTCGACGATACCTCCACGAGCACAATTCACGATATGATTACCACATGGAATTCCATCTGAACCAATGGTTGGCATGAGTCGAATCCGTTCCAAATTGACGAGATGATGGGTTTCATCAGTTAAATTGCAATGAATGGAAATATGTGTACATGCAGAAAACAAGGAATCGACTGACTTATGCAATCTTGTGTTTTCTGATTTCGCAACACGCTCGGGTACATAAGGGTCAAAAGCATGCACTTCCATTCCAAAAGCCTGTGCTACGCGGCTAACACCTTGAGCTATGCGACCAAAACCGATGAGACCGAGCGCCTTTCCGCTTAACTCAGTTCCCTTCAAGGAATTCTTTTCCCATTTCCCTTGCTTCAATCCTTCATTCGCTTTTGGTAGAAACCGAAGGCTTGCAAGTAGATGGCTCAAGGTAAGTTCGACCACCGATTGCGTGCTGGCTTGAGGGGCGTTGACGACAAAGACACCCATTGCACCGGCTGCTTCGAGGTCGATGTTGTCGACACCAACACCGGCACGGGCAATGACCTTGAGAGAACTGGAAGATGCTTCGATGACTTCTTTAGTCAATTTTGTAGCACTACGAACAACAATAGCGTCGACTCCATCAAGTGCACCTTGAAGTAATTCTTCAGGAGTATACGCTTTGTCTATCACCTCATGGCCGGCCTTTTCAAACAATAAAATCGCTTTTTCTTCCATGCCATCTGTAATTGCAATTCGTGCCATGGTACCCGACTACAAAATTAGGGTCATGAATATTCGTATGCTACGGCAACTTCAAACAACAGGTGCATTAGGCTTCTTCGGGAGTGACGACAGCCATGGATTCGACTGGTTTTGGATATGGCCTTGTCATCCTTTTGATTCCACTACTTCTTGCACTGCCAATGAGACTGGCATGGCAATTGTTTGTTGGTTCGGGCCATGAGGCCTCTGAGTACAAACAAAATGTACGTCAGATTATCGATTCCGGCCATCAAGTTTCCGAGTTTCGCGATGCGCTTAATGACATCGCGAGACAATTGAGGCTTGCCCCTTCAAAACAAAGACTCATCGAAGCCGATATTCTTCATCCACTCACTCTATCGCATTTCTTGTTGCTTCCTTCTTTGTTTATTCTTCCACTCACATTCTTTATCGCTTTGCCAGTCATTTTAGTTGGGTTTCCATTCATGCTACTCATGGAGTGGTTGTTGATTCGACAAAAGATTGTCATCTATTCACTCAAGAACGCCGAACGATTTTTTCATTGGCAAATCATCCATATTCCACGACCACACCGCTCATCAGAAAACAAAGATGCTCGATTAACTGAGTTGTCTCAACAAATCGTCCATTTTAGCCATGTTCCTCAGGCTGCGTTTCTTGGGTTATTCGCATGGTTGATTGTCCATTGGGTTTTGAATTTGGACTCTTGGGGATATGAGATTCTCATCGCTGGCGTGTTTTACATAATTTTCTTGTCAATTCTAAGCGTGCTCAATACTGCTTTCGAATCAGATTTAGTCTTTGTTGACCCTGCAAAGGGGCGACTGGTTCCTGTTGACCAGTGGCTGGACAGTATCCTCAAACCAATTGTAGGCATTGGTCTTCTGTTTTTACTTGGTAGAAATTTATTGGAGGAAGCACGTAATGGAGGCAATCCAGTTCTTTTTTCAGTCGTTGTTATTCTCCTGTTGTATGCCGCAAGCATCATCGGTATCTCTTTTAGGTGGGGCTATTCATCGTGGAGAGGCAAAGTGGTACGAACAAACTTCTCACAATTAGCGGTAGACATCATGGACCCACTCTCATACGACCTGACGCGAATCAAAGGTCAAATCTCACTAACGATGAAAACCAACATGCGTGGTCGCCTCGATAACATGTTTGTTGAAACGAAAAACCAACACTCGTTCGATGAATTACAAAAACTACCACAGGCAAAACCTCATCCATTGGGACCAAATAATCCAATTCAATTGAACGAATCATCTTGAAGTTCGCCTTCCAAGATATCTAGATTCAATCGACCGGGTTCTTCAGTCCGAATTTTTTGATTAAGGAAAGCAACACCAAGAAGAATTGTAATCAGAAGAAGGAAACTGAAGAATGAGGCGAAGGTATGCTCAGAAAGCAAATTCCCAAGTGCACTAAAAAATGATTCCGAATCAGTAGTTTCGGAACTTAACGGTTGGATTCTCTCAATCACTGCTGGCTGGTCATATACTTGCCGAATGTAAATTAAATGACCCGAATAGGAATCGACCCATGCATCAGACGGCGTCGTTGGATCAAGGTCAGAATAGTAGTCGGGTTTTTGAGGGATTTCAACATTGACCGGATTGGATAGATCAAGAGTCAAAACCACATCGACGGTATAAGGGATGCTCGATTCAAAAAATTCAGCATCTTCAATAAATCCGAGGAATGTCATCGCTTGACCAGATACATCAAATTCAACCCATGTGTTCCAATATTCTGAACTAACATCGAGGTCGTATATCCAACTGTCTGAAACACGACTTCCTTGCCCTTGTGCATCGTTTGAACCATCACTACCGAGGTCAATTTCAAGTTGTAAACTTCCTATCTGAGCAGTATCAATATCCACTTCAGTAGGCGTGAATTGAGCGAGCAAAGTGGCGGTTCCATTTGGAATCCAAACATAATGGCGGTCATCTGTAGAAAAGATTCCTGTGCCAGAATTTCCATTGTTAAAATGATTCCAATCACCTTTCCATTCATGCCTTAATCTGTCTGTTTCCAATGGAATTTCTTTCGTTGAAAAAATCGAATCATAGATTTCAAAAGCATCCCAAACAGTATATTCAGGATGGTCAACAATTCCATCGTGGTTCTGGTCTCTCATCAATTGAAGCGTCCTTGCAAGACCGACAGCGGCGTCAACATTTGTTAATCCGTGACCGATTCTCCAATCATGGCATTGGCCGGTTTTTGAAAGGTAACATTCCGTAGGGATATCATTGCATGAGTCCTCATCGTTGCCATCTTCACAAGCATTCTGACGAGTGTCATATTGTGCGGTCAACTCCAGAATCAACTCAAGTTCATGAACTCTCGAATAATCTGCGCTCTCCCAATCCGAATACTGGCCATATGAGGCTGTGCCATCTCCTCCCACAAGACTACTTCCTTCGTCATGGTCTTCTCGGTGATAATTCGCCACTCCAAGCGATGGAGCAACATCAAGAATGATGCCAGCCATTCCACCAACATGTGGTGTGGCCATACTCGTACCCGATATTGACATGTAGTAAAGGTCATTTTGTCCTTGAACTTTGGTCAGTGCATCAATTGCAGTTCCTCGTGGTGCTGTTGCCCAAATATTTCTTCCAGGAGCACCAACATCCGGCCAGGTATGTTGTTGTAGTTTGCAACCACGAGAAGAAAATGAGGTGATTTGTGAACCATCATGCGTCATCGCAGCAACAGAAATTGCGGAGGGCGTATTGGCATACACGTTGGTACGCAAACCACCTGAGCATTCATCACCGCTCCCTCCGGAATTTGAGGCTGCAAAGATAACAGCAACTCCATTTTCAAAAACAAGTCTGTCAGTAATGGTTGCAATGGCACCTTGTGGATTGTAATCACCATCTGTTCCCCAAGAATTTGAAACAACGCGAATGTGAAATTCATTTTGACCCGGTATGGAGTGCATAAAGGTCCATTCGAGACCCTGCTCTGCTGCGAAAATAGATGCCCCATCACCTGTGCCTAATGCAACGAGTTGTGCTCCTTTGGCGACGCCCGCCCTTCGACCTGCAGATGCATCACCATTGCCCGCAATAGTGCCTCCTACGTGAGTTCCGTGGCCCGATGACGTGTCTGAGTTTGTCGTCTCAGACCAAACACCATTCCATTTGGCTGAATAAATTGTTTTTTCACCGGTCCATGGACCGAGATAATCGTAATCAGGATGGCCTGCGTCAACCCCTGTGTCCAAATCGACAATTGCTGTCCCGTCACCATCCCATTCTGTAAATGCATAGTCTGTATCAAAAGCAATCGTTCCATCCGGTTGAATAATTCCTCGACTCCAGGTCGTCGTTGCATTGACAACATGGGTTGTTTCATGCATCATAATACCTGAATCGATACCCTCCTGTCCGCCAAAAGAAGGGGGCAGATAAAAGAATTCTAAGGGTCGATTGAGTTCAAGATATTTAATCTCTGACCATTTGGATATTGCTCGAATTGAATCTTCGGTCGCAAGGATTAGCCCGCCATTGATGAGGGGGGCATCACCCAAATGTTCGACCTCAAGATGCGCAAATTCATCACCACGAGCAGAATAATGCGGTTCAAATTGATAGATGACTTCGAACGAACCATCTTCATTTGATTCAAAACCTAAAAGAAGATACGGGTCTATCTTGCCAAGATCACCTATTGGATTTGCTAATCCTGAAATTGGTGCTAAACATAACAAGGCAAAGATGAATGAAATTGTTATGGGAGCACACCTTGAACGATTTTTGAATTTCATACGAGCATCCTCACTTTGCTTAAGATAACCACGGGATGTGGTCTGGAACTTCACCAAATAAATTTGCAGGAAGTGCGGTTTTAATTTTCGATACCGAACCAAGTTTTGCTATTGTTTCAAGTTGCCAATGCTCAAATTCCTCAAAAGATGACATTTTCAAGATTGGATTATTGTCCATATTCCAAGCCAAAGTTTTCATTTCAGTACGAGGAGGTTCATGACCAGTGTACATGATGGACTCTCTGTTGAGACTGTTCATCTTTGCAAGCGAGTTCCAATGGTGTTCCATCCGTCCACTTGGAAGGTCATCTCGTCCAACACCTGCTTCGCCAGTGAACAGAAAATCGCCTGTAAAGAGGTGACTGCCGGTATCCACAATCATTGAATCGTTGGTATGTCCAGGTACATGGTGAAAACAAATTGAATGACCGCCAAATTGAAGAGAGGATGAATCGTTGACAAATTTAGTTACGCCCAAACTTGCGGTTGATTCATGCATAATGTAATCGCACTGGTAGATATTTTTGAGGGTGAAGCAAGCAGTGATGTGGTCTGCATGAGTATGTGTTGCAATAACTGCATGTAAGTTCAGAGAATGCTCCGAAATATAAGACTCGTAAAGCTCTGTGTAATCATACACTGGGTCAATTAAAATGATCGATTTCGTATCATCACATACAAGTCCGTAGGCTTTTGCCCATATTTCACGATGGAACTCATGAACTCGCATGCTACGACGACACCCTCATCTATTTTCAACTTTGATACATGGGTGTTTTGACGAATCGGGCATACCTTCTTCAACCACATCATCGAGGAGATATCGTGCACCCTATGCATGTCGTCTACTTGGAGCATGATGGAAAAGTCTTGCTAGTCGACCAAGATGGTAACGGACCAATGACGAAATCGATGTTTTCAAATTCAACCGAATCAATGTACAGGTTTCCAACTGTTTCAGAAGTTTTGAAACTAGGAATCGAATTTGATGAGAAATCCTCATTTCAAATTCAGTATCTTTCGAGAGGAATCCAAGTCACCAAAGCATACCCAAAAATCAATTGGCCTGAACATTGGATTTGGAAGGATGAGGTCTTCTTACCGGTCAATGTCCATGTTATAGTTAAAGAATCGATTTATCGTTCAGTGCATCGCCTCGTGTCGAAATTAATTATTCATAATCAAAAAAATGAGGTTCTTATGGCAAAAATTAATCGCGGCCATTTCAAAGGATATTGGTCACTTCCAGGAGGTTATATGGACCATGACGAGCATCCTGAGGAGGGATGTTTGAGAGAAACATTTGAAGAACTTGGTCTCAAATTACAATCGACTGACGGGCTTGAAAAAATTACACAACGGGTGTTTCATCAAGAAGGAATTTCGTTTGTATCCTTCACATACTCATGTGAATGGAATGGTGAAATTACTGAATTACAACCACTCGAAGAAGAAATCGAAAATGTACTTTGGTTTCCACTTTCGAAGGCTATTTCTCTCGCAGTATCACACTTTGATATCGAGGCTCTTCAATCATTCGCCGAGTCCAAGAAATAATTTCCCTGCTTTGAGGGCGTTTGGTAATCCAGTTGCATCCGCTCCACCGGCTTGTGCAAAAGTGGGTTTACCCCCCCCTCCCCCTTTGATGTGAGGGGTCATAACCTTGAGAATCTCGACTGCATTGTACCGTTCACTCGCAATTGAATTTTCAGTTAATGCAACCATCAATTTAGGTCCTCCATTGGAAGAAGCCAAAATTGCAAGTGTGGGTGTTGTTGAATCCAAAGTCAATTCTTTGAGCATCGTTGTCATTTGTTTGAGATCACCATCGGTCTCCATAACCACACAGCGAACACCATCGATTGATGATGTTGCATCTCCTCCACCACTGGTTCGTAAACGAACAATCTCTGCCTCAAGTTGCTCAATCCTCTTTTTCTGTTCTTTCCACTCCTTGAAGAATCTGTCAGCTGTTTTTGGTAATTCTGAGGATTGAATGCCAAATATATCAGATGTTTGGGAAAGTAATTTTTCTTGTTGCCTTAGATGCTTACGTGCTGCCTCACCTGCGACAATATGCAGTCGTTCAACACCATCCTGAACGGCAGTTGAACGAACAATTCGAATTAAGCCAATTTGACCTGGATAATCGTGATGAGTTCCTCCACATGCTTGAGTATCATGTTCGCCAATTTTCAGAACTCGAATGACATCTCCTTTTGGTGCACCACCTTGATACAAATCAAATCCATGGGTTGCATCTGCATCTTTTCGGCTCAGAATGGTTTTCTGTGTTTCATCGATTTCTTTCATTGCACGGTTAGCCAAATCTTCTATTTCGTCGAGTTGTTCACGCGACAGACGCCCATAATGAGTAATGTCGAGTCGCGCCATTTCCTCGGATTTATTGGCACCTGCTTGAAAGATATGAGGGCCCAAAAGAATTCGAGCGGCACCACCAACAATGTGGACCGAGGTGTGATGGTCCATCAACTGCTTTCTTCGCTCCCAAGAGATAGCCCCACTTATTTCTTGGTGTTCATCCACAGGTCCATTTGTAAAATGCAAAATGATTTCTCCTTGCTTTTGAACATCCAAGACCTCGATGCGACTACCCGACTGCGTGAGGTGGCCCCTATCGGATTCTTGACCGCCCCCTTCGGGATAGAAGAGCGTTGATTCGAGAATAATGCAGTGACTCGCAGTTGAATGAAATCCAGACTCAAGAACAATTGATTTTAGGACCTTGGAATTGAATTCGACGCAATACACATCATCGTAAAACAAAGGCTCAGTTGATTGAATTCCATCTAAATCTAATCTCTTTGTCGATGATTCTTGAAGAGATGCTTGTTTTGCTAATTTCGCATGGCGTTCCGCCATTTCAGCATTGAATCCTGTTCTTAATTGTACATGAGACCAACCTAATTTGCTAGCGAGTGTAATGGCGATATCGGGTGGAATGCCATGCGAATCGTTGAGTTGAAATAGAATCTCATCTGGAATTATCGTCGCATCTTTTGAAAGTTCACGTAGCATTGTCAACATGACTTGAGAGCCCTTTCTCATCATTTCTTCATAACGAGTTTCTTCAAGATCTAAAATATGCAAAATTCCATCATGTGTTTGTTTCTGAACTTCACCAGCAAGATTGCATTCGAGATGATGCACACCAAGTTCTCTAAGACTTACAGTCAAACCAAGGTCATCTCGCATCCGTAGAACTCTTCTTGCTAACATGCGTGCCAGATAACCAGCCTTTGCATTTGAGGGAACAAGGCCGTCACCTAACATATGAGAAATGGCGTGCATGTGGTCAGGGATGGCGTAAATTCTTGATAGTGGTTCAGTAATTGAAACATATTGTTTAGATGTAAGATGAACGCCACGTTCAGCTAATTTTTCCAAAATCATGCTTTGTAATACCTCTGCATCGGTTCCAATCTCAATATTCATAATGCCGTTGAGTCGACTTAATTCTGATAAAATCAAATCCAATTGAAGGTCTGGCCAGTGTTCCAAAACTCGTGGGAAATTTGATAATTCTTTCAACCATTGAACAGACTCTGGATAAATCGCTTCGTAAATTGTTGGCGTTCCTGCTGCAGCCCAACAAAATCGTTCAAGCCCGTATCCTGTATCAATAATTTGGAGAGGCATTGTTGAGTACCGGTCACCTTTCAGTTCAATTTCTCCTTGGGGGTGTTCTTCGAGGTCCATAAAAACAAGAGTCGCAAGTTCTAATCCTCCCACGATAACCTCGAGGGCGTTTCCGGCATTGCCTCCACCACACCATGGATTTTCGACATATGTAATTTGATTTCCGTCAATGCCAAGTTTGTGTGTAAATAATTCATGGCAGTAACGGACACATTGGTCAGTCCAATAGATAACTTGGCCATCATCCGGACGGTTAAATACATGGTGTGCCATCATTTCAAATGTGGTTAAATGTCGCCCTGACCGTCCTACGGCATCAACATCCGTCAATCGAATACAGGGTTGAGAAATGGTGAGTGGATTTGCTGGTGGCTCAGATTGACCGGAGGTTACGTGTGGCTGAAAATCTGCTATGGATGCGATGGTAAGGTGGATATCATCTCGCCATCTTGCGAGAACTGGATAAGGTTCAACTCGTTGGTGTTGATATGATTCAAAAAATGTGAGGAAAGATTCTCGCATGGCATCCTTGAGTGCTTTACCGCGCTGAGGAAAGGATGGAATCAAAGGTTCTCCAATGAATGTATACTCATCTTCGAATGTATCACCACATGTTTCTCGATCGGAATCAGTTGTCCAAAACCATAAGCCTGTGATTCTGCATTTTTTCCGTTGGAACCCATTTTCATGAAAGACAGGCAAATCAATTGCTGGTAGACTCATCAACCTTCCCTCCACGATGCTTCGGCCACAACACACCCCCCCTTGAAGACTCGCCTATCAATCGAGTGGATTTCCTAAAAAACCTCATAGGAGCATGGCCAGTGGAGAGAATATGACCCAGTCTTGGAGGCCTCATCTCCATGATGAAGGGGATGGGACTCTTCGAATTCAAGCTCATGGTAATATGAAAGTGGATGCCCGAATTGTCTCATCAAAATCAAATTTTGACCAAAACGGAGACATGAAGGCCATTGACCAACTTGTAAATTCTGCATGCCTACCTGGTGCCGTGGGTGAAGCATGGGCAATGGCAGATTGGCATTTTGGCTACGGCTTTCCAATTGGCGGTGTTGTCGCAACTGATACAAATTTTGGCGACGAAGGAGGCGCTATATCACCTGGAGGAGTTGGATTTGACATTAATTGTGGCGTTCGTGCCCTTGCCCTTGAGGCTACGATTGATGATGTTCCGAATCTAAAAAAATTGGGCGGTAGATTGGCGGGAAGGATTCCCGCAGGAGGTTCGGGGAAAGGTGGTGTTGACATTTCCAAGCAACAACTGTCAGATATTTTATTTCGTGGTGCAAAGGCTGCTGCAGATTTAGGATTTGGCCATCATGATGACATAAGTAACCTCGAATCCGGAGGCATGCTTTACACTGAACATGCTGATTTATCTGAACGTTCTATCGCACGAGGACTGCAGTCTCTTGGAACACTTGGCAGTGGCAATCATTTTTTAGAAATTCAATCTGTATCAAAGGTTGTCGACCAAGGGTGTGCTAAAGAATGGGGGCTCTATGAGGGTCAATTGGTTGTGATGATACATTCTGGAAGCAGAGGCCTTGGCCATCAAGTTTGTACAGACCATGTTAGAGATTTGGAGCAACAATACAAACTTCATGAAGGAATATGGAAGCACGAAGGTTGGGGTTTTGAAATTCCGGACCGACAACTTGCGGCTGCTCCACTTTATTCTGATGCTGGACAACATTATTTTGATTCAATGAACGCGGCGGCAAATTTTGCGTTTGCAAATCGTTCAGCGTTATCACAACGATTGAGAGATGTTCTCAGATTAGAGATGGGTGATCTTGGAGAAACAACAACCTTGTATGATGTAGCCCATAACATTGCAAAAATCGAATCTCACACGATCAACGGAGTCGATTGTTCGTGCTGTGTTCATCGAAAAGGTGCAACTCGAGCATTTTCTAAAGGCCATCAAGAATTACCACCCTCATTCCAATCGACCGGTCAACCAGTCCTTGTTCCAGGGAATATGGAACATGGCTCTTGGATTTTATCTGGTTCCTCTGAAGGTAAACATAACGCATTCGAGTCATCTTGTCACGGAGCAGGTCGTTCGCTCTCGAGAACAGTTGCTAAACAAACATTGGATTCAAATGTCATAAAATCAAGGCTTGAGTCAAATGGAATTCGTATTTACGCATCGACGCCAAATGTGCTTGCAGAAGAGGCTCCTGAAGCCTACAAAAATGTGGATTCAGTCATTGAGATGACAAAAAATGCTGGTTTAGCCCAGCCCGTCGTAAGACTCCAACCACAACTCGTTGTCAAAGGATAATCACATGCATAGATTTCGTGGTATCATGCCTTCTGGCATCGGTGCAGCTCCCGAATGGACGCCATCTGGTTCATCGACAATAACGCTCAGCAATGTGTTGACCAAATCTTTGAGTTCATTGACCTGAGATTGTAATTCTCGAACTTTCTTTTGCATTCTTACGTTGTCACTATCTGTATTGTTCACGCGCATCCCATCTGAAGGTTGCCCTTCAAATTCTTATTTGCAAAATCGACTTTTATACATTGAGGATGATTTTTGCAATTTCATGTCATTTTCTGTCGTGGAGCCACCGGCGAGGATCGAACTCGCGACCTCCTCATTACCAATGAGGTGCTATACCACTAAGCCACGGTGGCAACAAGTGGGCGACTTTACAACTTGATTTAACCGCTTTGCTCTATCAACCATCAATCGACGTGTGGCGCCGAGAGAGAGATTTGAACTCCCGAGGGACGAACCCACGCGATTTCCAGTCGCGCGCACTACCAGGCTATGCGATCTCGGCCGCACCCCTCCGAGGCGATTGAAGGTTTAATCGCTACGCATGTGGTCGTATGTTGAAGAAAATCAACCCAAAGTTATCATAACTTAGCCTCCGTCGACTCTTCATGAGCGAGATGAGCCCATCAGTTCTGGATTCAGAATCAGAACTTGCAACTGGTGGAAAACCATTCAATCTCGACGATATGCAACCCTTTTTCCAGTTCAAAGATCATTCGTTTTTGCATTCATGCAACCCCATTCAAAAAGAAGTGAAATTTATTTTCATGCTTGCTAAAAATGACTGGAATCGGGGGTATTTCACCACCATTCTTGCTGGTATTGTCGCCTTTTTACTTGGTTCAATTTCAAGTGAGGTTTTTGATGGCGGAAATGCACGTTTATCGGGATTACAAGGCATAAGTGAAGTAGGAGGAGCAAATTACTTTCAGTTAATACTCTCCATGTTGCTATGGTTATGGTTCCTTTACAATACATGGATTTTGTTTCCTGCGATGAGAACACATACAATTTCACTTATCCTAATGTGGAACCTTGTCATGGGTGCAATGATATTTTTTCATACAGAAAATAGCAACTTTCCAATCGATTTCAAACTTTCAGAAATGATGCAGGGAACCCTACTCATCCTCATTGTTGCGTTCTTTCTCTATTTTTTCTGGAAAGCCGTTATCGAAACTCGAGACCTACACATTGAATTAAATCATGTCCATGAAGATGTGCGTATCATGGAGCAAGAAATGAGAGAACACTCACTTCGAGGTTGGAGTGCACTGTTCTTCATCTGGGCCTTTTTTGTACTCATTGGATCATGGAGTGGCACACATTTTATTGCAGAACGTGGAACAAATTCACTATTCTATTTTGGGCTTCATCTAGTAATTGGTGGCATCACCGTTCCACTCTTGATGACGATTCTTTGGTATCCGCAACGCATGTTGGGTACGACAACAACAATTCAAACCAAAGCTGCAAGAATTGCAGAACGTGAACTTCTTTTAGAAAATGGAGAACTTTTTGACGAAGATTTGGTTCATCGTTCAACACATCAAAACAAAAAAGCAGTTTGCGTAGAGTGTGGGGCTGAAAGTGCTCTTGTGCGATTAGATGATGGTTCAATGGCACACCCATGCTCAACAGAAAGTTGCAAAACAATTGTCCCAATTGGTACAAAATGCAAGAAATGTAAACAACAAATGCCCTCAAGAATTAATTGTGAATCGTGTGGAATGAACTCACCTGCTATTGATTATTTTCCAAATATGGAGGTTTGGTAAACATGGATGTCCAAAAAATCCGCCAAGATTTTCCAACGCTCGCCAGTGACAATGCTCCCGCATACTTGGATAATGCATGTGTGACTCTACGCCCAAATTCAGTGATAAAATCCATTCTTGATTACTACGAACTCAGTCCGGGGTGCGGGGGTAGATCTGTTCACAAATACGGCACAATGGTATCCAAAGCAATTGTTGAATCTCGAAAAAAATTATCAACGATGGTCAATGCAAACGAAATGAATGAAATAGTCTTCACAAAAAATGCAACTCAATCACTGAATCAAATTTCGAAGGGTCTCTCATGGGAGAAAGGTGACATTGTTCTAACAACGGACAGAGAACATAATTCGAATCTCGTCCCTTGGTTGCAACTTGAACAAGAACAAGGCGTCGACCATCGCGTGATACCAAGTTTTGAAGACAACACTTTCAACCTTGAAGAATTTGAAAAGATGTGCAATGAAGCTGGCGATAAATTGAGGATGGTTTCAGTTGGTCATGTAGGTAATCTCGATGGCGTATCAACACCTGTGAAAGAAATTGCCAAAATAGCCCATGACTTTGATGCCCTTGTTTGTGTAGATGGGGCACAGTCATTACCACACAAGCCTGTCGATGTTCAGGACCTTGGAGTTGATTTCTTCGCATTCTCGATTCACAAAATGTGTGGTCCCTCAGGCATGGGTGGTTTTTGGGCAAAAAAAGAACTCCTTGAGTCACTTCGTTCCATTCAAGCAGGAGGACAAACAGTCAAATCGACTCGCTATGATGGTTTTGAATGGGCAGAACCTCCAGCTCGTTTTGAAGGAGGACTCGGCCATTTTGCTGGAATGAAGGCCACTGGTGATGCTGTTGATTACTTATCCTCATTTGATTTGAATGAGGTTTATGAACACGAGGTTCGGCTCAACAGTATCATGACAAATCGACTCAAAGATATTGATGGCGTTGAAATTATTGGTCCAGAGCAACCTTCATTACGGGGTGGGATATTATCTTTGCATCTCAAGAAGCACGACCCCCACGAAATCGCAATGCTTCTTGATGAATCAAATGATGTTATGGTCAGAAGCGGACAGCATTGTGTTCACTCTTGGTTTCATGCACACAACATCGAAGGTTCGCTACGTGCATCTGCATATCTGTACAACACAGAAGAAGATGTGAAACGATTTTCGGAGACTTTGGAAGAAATCTTAACCATCCTTGGGTGAATATATGGAAGACCGCCTGCCGCCCACACCTAATTTCATGTTGACACAAAAGACGGAATTTGAGGATGATTTTGACCTCTCTGACGACCCTGACATCATCTTCGTAAAACGGGTCGTTTCAATTGGTCTAAGTATTGCCTTCATTTCCGCGGTAGCGTATTTCGTTATACTGTATCTCTCAGGGGGCACAATATTACTCAAGCCTACTGAATACGCACTTGAAAGACAAACCACATATCAAAACCTTATTCAACAAAATCAAATTTCATTTCAAGGTGATGGGGTCGACTTGTGTATTGTCGACTCCGGAATTGACCTAACACACCCAGATATCGACCATATTGTGTTAAGTGGTTGGTTTGATTTCATCAACGCCCAAACTACACCCTACGACGATAATGGACATGGCACCGCAATGGCTGGAATCATCGTAGCAGACGGTTGGCTTCAAGGTGTAGCCCCTCAAGTGAATCTATATGTTGCAAAGGCACTATCAAAAACAGGAGAGGGTTCTGATGAAATTGTTGCAGAGGCCATTGATTGGTGTGTGCTCAAAGGTGCAGATGTAATCTCACTGTCACTTGGGGGGGCACCGGGTATCTTACCATTCACATTTGGAGGTGGAAGGTCATCAGGTGATGCGTCGAATGACGCAATTGATGAAGGAATTTTTGTCGTCGCTGCGGCCGGTAATGATGGTGGCGAGAATGACGATGGAGATGTTGCACATCCATCAAGCGAGGAATTAGTGATTAGTGTTGGAGGCGTAATGAGCAATGGTGAAAGTTGGTCAGGATCATCAATCGGCGATAACAATATACGGTCTACTTGGCCATTTATCCCTCGCACAGACCCAAACAAAAAGCCAGAAATTATTGCCCCAGCACATGCAGTCCCAGTGATTAGTCTCGATAGTAAGTGGGCACTCGTCGATGGAACGAGTGCAGCAACTGCGTATGTAAGTGGAGCAATTGCACTACTTCTAGAAGCAAGGCCCGAATTGCAACATGAATCGAATGATGGAAGCTCGAGTATTGAGGAAGTAAAGCAATGGGTCATGGATTCAAGTGCACCAAAATCAGGGCAAACTGGCCACGATGACAAGTACGGATACGGTGTATTAAAAATCAAGAATTTGATTGATGCATCTTCCTGAATGTAACAATCGTCCCCTCATGGAGCGGAGTGAATCCAATTTCAAATTCGTCCTTTGATTCACGAATCATTTGAATCCAGTGATTAAAATTTGAAATGTGGTTTTGAACCTCGGGTAATTTGGTGTCCAGATCATCGGTTGGAACCGTTGGCTCAAGGGTAAACAGAAAACCACCTGCATCCATCACCTTCAAGCACTTGTCTACCAATTCAATATGGTGTTCAATATTCGAATCTACAATGATACAATCGATATGTGGAAGATAAGGTGATGTGTTTTCTCCTTGTTTAACCAATTGAGTTTGCTTCCAAAAGGCATATTCATCAATATACGTCATTGGTTTTTGTATCACAACTTGTGTTTGATTCATCACATTGTATCTTTGAATCAACCGTTTGAGAATGACTCCAAATTTCGCCCCTTCCTCTAAGATGACATAGTTTTCTGGATTCCAATCATCTCTTTCAATGAGATCGAATAGCCAAGATGTTCTCAATCCAATTTGCCCCCCAATCTCAAGTACTGTTCGTGGTTGAATCCGAGAAATTGCGTCTCTTAATCTACGATGGACAGAAATAGACCAAGCATCAAGTTCCATATGCTTGAGTTGTTCAAAAATATTTTTGGAAATCAAGGGTTGCTCTCTGTCATGTTTGTCGTTTATTGAAAGGAGTTCATCAAGTGGTAACTGACCATCAATTTCATACATGGTCTTGCCCATACGCCTCTATGTATCAAGCCTTGTTCTCGGTTTGAGCCGATGATTTCAAACGGGGAAGGCACGGCGGTCTAACATGGACGACGAGTTTGAAGAAGAGGAAACTCTTGACAACGCGTTGCATTGTCCTAATTGTGAAGATTTTACTGCACATGAATTTCTAAATGAAAAGCCAAGAGGCGATGGCGTTGATTTACTTGTAAAATGTCAAGATTGCAACCACATTTACACCGTGGAGTTTCGGCGACCCCCAGAAGTAATCCTGTCGTTTATTTTGTCCGATGGAGCACAATCTAGCCATCAAAAAATCAATGTCGATAAAGATGAAGAATTTATCGTTGACGATGTGTTTGAACATGATGAAAAAATTTGGCGTATCAATCAAATTCAAGCCAAAGATAAGTCCTACCATAAGCGCTTGCAGGCTCAAGAAGTCGATACAATCAATGCATTGCGAGTTGATATGATAAGGCTTAAACTCACTTGTACAGTTGGCGAAAGATCGTATCCCGATGTTCTATTTGTCCCATATGATACTCCATTCAAAGCAGGTTCAATCTTCAAACATCAAAGCCGTGAGTGGGTCATTCGTGCCATTCATACTGGAAAAGGGCGAACCTTGAAAGGTACAGTCGTTTGTCAAGATATCAAGCGAATCTACTTGCACGAACCAGTCGACAAGAAAGAACTTGAACCCAAAACACCTCGTGAACGACGACAAGCATGGAAAGAGGGACGACTTGGTTACAATCCAAATCCTATTCGGCCTAAGCCTTCTGAAGATAAACCGAATCAACAGAGACATGGAAGGCGGAATAAAAAACGTCGATCTTAAGGTCGATTTGTCCACGGCATCAAGAATGCTTTAGCTACATGAGTACCTATCGTCGGATTTTCCTTCAAACGACGTATACTATATTCATACCACTTCTCGCCATATGGAATATACACCCGAACCCGATGTCCTTCTTTGAGTAATTTCCTTCGAAGAGGTCCACGAACACCCAATAACATTTGAAATTCATAACCCGGTCCTTTACCTTGGCGAATGCTACCCGCATGTTCTCTGGTGTCATTTTTTCCAGGGCCCATGTTTAATTGATTCAATTTTTCCATTGTGTGCAAAATAACTGGTTTATCGTGTGTAGCAATTCCAACATAAGCACCTGCATCAAACATGGTGTCAATGGCTTTGTTGGTAGCATGAACAATCTCTGCATAACCAGTGTAAGCGATGTTTCCGGGTTCGAGGTAAATTCCTTTACAGATTCTGTAATCAGCATCTGAACCTAATTTTTCTCGAAGTGTTTCAATGTCTCCAAGAGTTCGATGAAGTCTTCCTTGCAAAACAGTGCCAACGTTTTTGATTCCTTTTTTATGAAGGTCAATCACGATATTAATGGTATCATCAGTAACTCTATGATCTTCCATATCCAAACGAACAAACATTTGATGCTGGTTTGCATAGGTTGTCAATTTTTCAATAAGTGCTGCACCTTGTTCATAATCGATATGGATTCCAAAAGCAGTCGGTTTGATGCTAATATTTGCGTCAAGTTTGTTCTCAGCAATGGCCGAGATGACGTTCACGTATTCATTGTAAAAATCAAGTGCTTCGTCAAAAGTTGTAATTTCTTCTCCCAAGACATCGATTGTAAAACAGGCTCCTTCCTTTTTCAATCGTGTCATGACATTGACTGCATCAGCCAGGTTAGGTCCAGCAACATACCTTCGGCTGACCCAACGTACAAACCATCGAGGCATGCGAATAGTCATCGAGACGACGAGCCTCGAGAACCAACTGACCATAGTCTTTCCAGCAGCATTCAATCTTTGACCCTTTCTTTGTCGTTGCTTGCATTAGAAAATGCCTCTACATCTTTTCTTCGAAAAATTGGGATGCCCAATTCTTCGCAATATTGTTTGAGTAAATCTCGTTGCCACCCCTTGAATGCCTTTTTCTCAATCATGCAAACAATTCGTCCATGAGGAAACGCATTTTTTGTTGACACAAATGCGCTTTTGAGCGAAATTTTCCATTGCTGATCTTGATGCTCTTGGGTACCAAAGGGAAGGGCGTATGTAGCGAGCATGTGTCCAACTCTCACCTTAGGCAAAAGACCAATATGATTCGCTCTCGGTGCATAATGACCACCTCCTAATGTCATCACTACCAACTCTTCATGTGCAGTGGAGTCATCCCATACCCCAATTTCACTTGAACCGTTGAGGCCTAATCCTACAATCATAATATTTGATAAGAAATCCGCAGCATCCAAATTCCCCCATGTCTCAGAAGTCGAACCAATTTCGATAAACATCGAAGGTGCGGCAAGAAAGGGGCCGTGATGAGTGACTTCCAATGTCAATTCAAAATCACTCAATTGTGGGTGATTCGAAATCGTTTGATGGAAAAGTTTCCACCACTCACTTATTCTTGGATTAGGGGGGACAGCACATCCTGCCTTACCACCATATACAATATCATCATCGAATCTCACCTGTGGAATTCCGATTGGGTGTAGGGTAAGTGATGGTCGACCACTTGCCGCTGAATGTCTTGAGGGAAAAATAACTTCACGAACTATTTCACCTGTTGAACTCTCCCACCGATGGTCGAGGTGGTCTTCCCACAAAATTTTGTCAGGTAAAAGCCAGAGTCGAACATTATGGATGGCAAAAGCTTGGAAACCTTCGACTGAGGCACATTCATTCCATACCAATTTCCTGAGAAGTGCCTCCCCTTGAATTCGGGATGCGATATCGCCTTGACTTATGGCAATCAACGTCACCAATTTGCCGTTCACATCGTAGCGTTCTTTCGATTTGATTTAGCAACATCGATAACAAGGTTTGACAATAGAGAGCATATCGGAGGTACATGGAAGGTAAATTGCTTGCGAACATTGGATTTTCGCCATTCAAAGTTCTTCCTTGGAAAAACAACATTATCGCATTAGGTGTCGATGGTGAAGTAACAATTCTTGATCCTCAAGGCCAGCATATACAAGAAATCGTCACGCCTTTTCCCTGTAAAATCACTCATGCTTGCATCCTTCGAAACCAACTCATCGCTACATGGTTGGATTATGATATTTTGATTGGCAGAATGGCTGCAATTGACCTTTCGAATTCTTTCCAGATGGGGCCTACGAAAAGCGAGGTTCGCAAGTCCATGGCTCAAGCATCACGCGAACTCCATCCTCAAGGAAGTCTTTGGTCGCATTCACTGAATGCAGATGTTTTAGGCATGACAACCATTGATGATTCAATCGTGTTTGCTCTTTGGAAACGTGGTTTGTATAAATTATCAGCCACGGCACAAGAAGATTGGCGTACACCTTTACCCACATGGCCATCGCTACAAAAAATCCCTCAAGGTGAACAAATCATTTCAATACACGATAATGAGAGTTCAATTTTAATAAGTTCAAAAGGAGGCGGCATTGCAAAATTCTCAAAAATGGATGGAACAATGATATCAAGTGAAATCCTCATGGAGAGTTGTTCACTCTCACGGCATTTTTATTCGAATCGTCAACATCTTTGCATCACATCAAATTACAAAGCCATTTGGATGAATGAAGGTAAAACATTGAAGGAATATCAACTCAATGGTCCAGTTCAAGATGCATACTGGGACTCAACAACTTTGAGTTGGTCTATTGCTGGATGGAGAGAATTCATTCATCTTAGTGCAGATGAAGTAGTTAGGCGGAAGTTTGATGACATTTGTAATTCGATATGGCAAAATATGCATCAAAGATACGTGATTCTCAACAATGGTAGAATCTACAGCGTGGATTGATTATTCTTCTTCTTTTTCAAGATTTGAATAACCACATCGACCACAAGACATTCGGTCTTTGTGAACAGCTAGGAATATACCTGGGCCGCAGTATGGACAATGTTCGGCACGAACGAGTTGCCCATCTTGAATGGAATACTTTGTATGTTTTGAATGCGAATTTGGTCCATCTCCCATCATTCATCGCCTCCATCTTCTTCTGCGGTTCCTTCGACCTCAGGTTCTGGTTCAGATTCTCGCAGACTTTCATGTCTCTTGTGAATATAGCTAGCCTCAACCTTCATTGCTTCCTCTGATTGGTAAATATATGCCAAACCTGATGTCAAGGCTTGACCAAATCGTGTATTGCAATTTTTAATAATCACCAAATCGGGATTTTTGACCTTTTCATGGCTGAGAATTGCATGAAGAATTTGTTTTCGAGATGGTGTCGATTTCCCATGATGACGGAGAGTAAAAGAAAGTTCAATCCTGTCGAGAAGTTTATTTTCGTATCGTTCAATTTCCATTTTTTCAACCTCCAATAATGACTTTGAGTGCATATGTACCGGGAACATCAATTTCAAGGCGTTTTGCAACTTCTGAGCGTTCGGGATTTCGAATGATCACATATCCTTGCCAATCTGAAGAAACTTTAGAAGATGGATGACGTGGACATTGGTCAACCCCGTCGGACAAAATAAGGCGGCATTCACCGCAAGCAAACGGATTTTTCACCATTTTTACTCACCCATGTTGTTATCTTCATCTATCCATAGATGACATCCCAAGCCAGGTTGTTTACTTGTCAAACCAATTTTTGACCTGCGTGGGTCAGTAGTGTCAAAAGACAAGGATACGATACGTCCTCGAACCGAATCACCAACACCAATTTTTCGGCCAGTTTGCTTTCCTTGAATATGTCCTGCACCTGGGTTTACATCGACTGTATCTTCCATGATTTGTGATTTGTGGAGAAGGGCCTCCATCGGGCCTATTCGAACGAAGGCTCCGAATTCATTGATTTCTGAGACGGCACCTTCAACCACTTCATAATCATCCATACAAAAAAGAACTGCATCGAAACGAACTCGTTGATAAATAGCTCCATCTCCGTGAATGATTCTTCCTCTGCCAATTGGCTGATGGTTTGTTGTGACGAGAATGAATCTGTTCTCTTCATCGAATCTTCCCTCAAAGGCAGTCATCGACAATCGGTCGATGTATTGATCCAACGATTGGCCTCTTCGCATATACTCTGCAGGGATTCGAATCGTGTCTTCTTTTGTTACGACTTTGTACATTTTTGTCACCACCTTTCCACAGATGGGGTAAAGAAGGAATCGTAGATTCCGTCCTTCACCGGTTTCCACCTCAGGAGAGAATTGACCGTAGTCAGTTTGGCCACAGACGGCTTATATTTAACCAAAGCGGATGAGAACATGCACCGAATCAAATGATGCATGTGAAAAGAGCCCTTTTTACTACAAAAGAAGCATAACCCATAATTACCCTGAAGAGGCACATGAAAAATGATGAAGAGCGGAGCCTATGAACCAAGGCACCTGCCATCAATAATAATGGCTTTATTGGTCATTTTTGTTTCGCTGCAAAATCAAATCATTGATGCTCCATCGAGCGAAACGCAACAACTTGATTCAAATCAAATCGATTTGTCGAATCATATCGAGGCATGGGACCCTTCCGAACAACCGTGGGCCCAATTCGGCGGCACACCATCACACAACGGACCGATTCCAGCTCACAACCCAGATGGAGGACCTGGCCAAGGTGCTGTTTCCGATGTCAAAGTGCTAGACGCCATTGTAACTCCAGTGGTCAACTGGCAGGCATTTGAATCCAATGAAGCAGATTCATATGGTTCTGTTATTGGAGATTTTTCCCAAAGTATTACTGCTCCTGAACAAGCAAAAGAGCGTTGCGGGAACAACACGCTGTTCCCTGTCATGATTACAAGTGAGGTATCCAATGGCAATCTCATCAGTACAATTTCAATCGTTTCAGGTGATGATGCAAGAATTGCTTGGGAGGGTGAAATCGGACAAACACGAGAGATTAGGGCTACACCAATCATCTATGACATTAACGGAGACAATAAACCCGAAATTATTGTCGCTTACGACACTGATTCTGCATTTCACATTGATGTTTGGTCACCGGAGTTAATCTGCACAAATTCAACTTGGGAAGAAAGCGGACACTCCAACGAACTTATCTGGTCTTACTCAAACTCTGATGTTCGAATCTCATCTACATTGCCACACCTACCCACACGGGAAAGTGGCCACTACGCCGTGACACAACCTCTTCTTGCTGACCTTGATTTGGATGGTTCTCCAAATTTGATCTTAGCCCTTGTAGACGACCCTGAAAACAATCCAGTGCCTGAATTAACAGCATTTGATTTAACAATGAACACTCCTACAACTCCAAAGTGGTCCATCAGTTTAGACAGAGGTTCACATCCATCTGACCCCGTTTTTGCACAACTTGATAGTTCGAACACTGTCGTTCTCTTGACAACCATTGATTCGAATTCGGGGAATATGTGGATTTGGAAGATTGAAGGTGCAACTGGGAGCATCTTGTGGGAACGTGTCGCTGTACAAGGGACTGATACGGGTGACGATGAAGCTCCTCGATTGCGATTGCCTGGACCTGTGATTGTTCAACTTGATTCAGATAGTGCGCCTGAAATGGTGATCACCATACCAACAGACCCAACCGGAAGGACTTCGGGGACGGGAGCAAAATTCATTGGAATGGAAATCACTTCGACAGATGAGATTTTTTCATTTCGAGCACCGAATGGATTTGCCGATACCCAACCTGTTGCAATCGACATCGATGAAGATGGTAGGCATGACCGATTATGTTGGGTGACATGGTACTCAGAATCAGCATTTAATTTCAATCGTGAAGGCATGCTTGGCTGCCACGATATAAGTAATGAGAATCCATCTCAAGAATGGACTCGAAACCTCCAACGTGGAGGTGGTAATGACAATGATGAAATTGCCGTATCACCCCCATTTTGGATGGATATCAATGGTGATTCAACGCCTGAAATTCTCGTTGCATTCGGGAAGAGATTGTATGCGTTTGATGGAGATACAGGCTCATCCGCTGATGCATCCGATGGTTGGTCCACACCACTTGGTATGCCACATCGAACTTGGGCTGCTCCTGCGATTGCAGATGTCGATGGTGATGGTGCCATCGACATTTTGATTGGAGACACGCTGGTCTCTGAAGCACGAGCTGATTTGGAACCAACCAGTGACGGTAGAGGCATATCATTCAATCCAAATCAAGCCAATCCCGGTCAAGAAGTTACCATCACTGGTCAATTTTCGAATGTTGGAACTGAGGACCCAGATGCAAATGTGGACGTGATGCTTCTCCTCAATGGAGTTGAAATTGCCCGTCAGCGCTTCACTGAGGTGAGCCCTGCAGCACCTTCTGGCAACGGTGGGCCGTTGACGATTACTGCAACAGTGACTGCAGATTTGGGAATTCATTCCGTAGAACTTGTTCTCGACATATTCAACAATGTGACTGAAGCGAGAGAAGATAATAATCATGCACAAAGAAATTTAATTGTTGTTGAACCATATTTAGCCGAGATTTATGGTCCTGAAGACCCTCCTCGAATAGTCCCTGGTCAATCTGATATTGTCGAAATCAATCTTATGTCGACCGGTTCACAAACTGAAGATTGGACGCTGAGTTGGGACGATACTAACTTGCCGGAAGGTTGGACATTTGTGCCTGTGGATTCTTCTCAACCCACTTTCTTGCTCGATTATATGCAAGAACGAAGTGTAGAATTTCAAGTGTCGATACCAGAAACAGCGCTTGGCGATGAAAACGGGCTTGTCCATTTCACGCTCACATTGGATTCAGATGGAAACATTTCAGAAGAATTTCATTTGCAAATCGAAGTATTTCGAACAAGAGGTCTATCTTTACTTGGCCCGAGTGGGATTCAATACACAACAGGTCAAGGCAGAATTGGAAATATTGCCCAAGCGTGGATGGTGATTGAAAACATTGGAAATGCACAAGAAACGACGACAACGCTTGACTGGACCTCTACGACTTGGGGCACTACTCCAAAATTAAAAAATTCAAACGGCGTCGAAATTTTTAACGTTCAACTCGGGCCAGGAGAAAGCCAAGAGTTGTTTGCAGAAATAGATGTTCCCGCAACGGCAAATTATGACGACTCCACAACAACTGAACTCACTATCTGTATTGGAAGTGGTTCTGAACTCACTTGTGCTGAGATTGAAATTATGTTTGTTGTCAAGCAGTTTACAATGACACCCCATCATCAACGATCTCTCCCCGAAAGCACACTTCAGTGGACAATCGTTGGCGAATTACCATCTGACGGCTCAGTTTCTTGGAATATGGCATCAGCCTCGATGTTAAATTCAGGTTGGGAATGGAATTCTACCGGCGACCTCGTCGTATCTTCAACAACAATGTCATTTACTGGTAGTTCAAACGAAGTTGTTACAGGAACGCTTGTGCTTACCTTACCAGATTACGCACCACCTATGAGGCACTCATTTAACGGAAATGATGGAGGCATCCCGATTAATTTCTCTCTTCAAGTCTTGCAACAATTTAGGACCAGCATCCAAATTTTATCGCCAGCATATTCAAGCGTAGAACAACCATCATCATACAATGTTTCTGAACAACACAGAATATTGCTCGGTATCGAAAATCCAGGTAACGGAGAAGATACATTTGTGTTGAGCGCTATTGCAAGGTCGCTTGAAGGGGAATCGCTTGATGCATTTGTAACAATTGAATTCCTCATTTCAACAAAGAATATTGACGCAAGAAGCAATGGAGTGGCTTCAGTAGACATCGCTCTATCAAATGAATTACCTGCTCTTGTAACCTTTATGATTGAATTTTCATCAACATCTCTTGGCAATCAAGCAGTCACCAATTCAGCAATTCTCTATCTTCATGCTGCACCAAATAGAGATTGGAACATTTCCTTGCAAGGAGTCGCAGAAAGAGGGATTCTTCCCGGAGAAGATGATTCGATAGAATTTGTAATGCAAAATGTAGGAAATGCCCCCGACCAATTAACGACTTCCACCTCAATCACCTACTATTACAACGGTCAAGATCACCAACTTTGGGATACGAAAGACGCAACGACAGTATTCGTAGATGTAAACAACACCACAACCATCGCGGTCGCCTTCCATGTGCCAGAGAAGGCTTGGGCAGGTACTTCAGTTGAATTTAGTGTCGCCTTTAGTTCAGAAGGAGTTATTCTTGAAACAAAGAGTATCACATTTACCGTCCTGCAAAAATCGGGATGGAAATTTAACCTCACTGGAATGAATTTAGAGGTTGAACCCGATGGGTCGAACATCAGTTTGAGAATTGATCATCAAGGCAATAGCCCCGAAGTTCCTTTCGTTTACAAATTCAGCAGCGGATGGACTATCGATGTTGAAAACATGACGTTTCCCGTCGAACCATTCGGAACTGTTGAAATCCAAGTACATGTCACGCCACCACCCAATGCTTTTGCTGGTGAAATTGAAGAGATATTACTACAAATATCAGACAACGATGGTTCAGGGGCCTCAATAGAATCGATTCCATTCAGAGTTGCATCAAAACCAAATATTTCACTCGACGCAAGAGGCCATTGGAAGGTCTCTGAAGGAGGAGGTTTTCCTGCAGCATGGATTGTGAATTATGGAAATGATATCGCCCAAATTGTGATAGAGATTGAAGGTCTACCTTCTGATTGGAGTACACGCGGACCTCTTCAAATGACACTGGCCCCCCATGAATTGCAGGGGATTAAAATTGAACTCATTCCACCCTCTGATTGGAATGGATTTGAATTCTTAGCACAAATCAAGGTCATTCATCCTGAACTCCCCCCAGAAGTGCGCTCCATACTGGTTAAACAATCAAATTTAACTTGGCAAAGTAGCCCCGTTGTATCGAATTATGAATCGCTTGATTCAATGATTTACCTAAGTGATGTAGATAATATTTTTCTCCCTTTGAGCCAAAGCGGAATTCGGCTTGATACAACAAATAACGAGAATAAGATCTTGATTTCACATGGCACCAACAATGGACAGATTACACTCGATTTTGTCACCGCTGATGAATCATTTAACTTGACTATGTTTGTCACGACGTGGGCATACCCTGAATCAGAGGTGAGTTGTCGATTTATTTCGGATTTCTTCGATAGCCTTACAACAAACCCATCCAATGGAACCTTCGCAACGTGTGAAATTTCTAACTTTGAGAATGAGATTCAAAGATTCAGCACACTTCTTTCGGATGAGTTTGGCATAGAATATAAACTCGATATTCGTCAATATACAATCGATGGAAACTCTACCCAAACCGTGAATCTTAGTATTGCAAGCACCACCTTTTCCAAAGGCCAGTTGACATTTCAATTGAGAATTATTGATCAACTTGGAAAAATCGTTGAGACTGAAGCCATAGATGCTACCATACGACCCACTGGTTGGAACATTGGAATACAATCATTCACCGCAGAGGGGGATTTACAAATTGGTATTCTCAGGCCTGGCTATGAAGTGTTGGAAGATGAATATTGTGAAATTTCTTTTGAATCTGATTTGGGTTGGTCATTTACAAAATTTGTCGACATTACCTCTTCTGCTTACGCCCCAATCATCATCATTGAAGACCCAGACGTTCTCGAAAATGATGAAAAAATTACGGCCAAACTTCGATGTTCTTCTCCTTACGATATCGATGATAATCCAAATGATAACATCAAATCTACATTTTACAAGCAATCATCCTCAGATGGCATGACCTCGTCAAAAGTCATTTGGATGTTTTCAACATCGATTGTATTGATTCTCTTAGCTTGGTTAACGGGATTCATTGTGCCACGTCAATCAAAGGCGAATATTGTTCAAAAACAAAACAAAGACAAGCCATTGCCTACAAAACAAAAGGAAAAGCAATCCAATAATGAACAAAATGAAGATGACTTGTCTATCGAAGTCATTGATGACTCGGGCAACTCAGTGATGGATGAACCATTTGATGACAGCAATGACGAATTCTTAAGTGAAATGCTGGTAGAACACACCGGAAATGTTCCAGTCAAGGAACCAGATGCAAGCAGCAGGCTCAAATTTATCCGTGAGGAATTGGACCCCTCAATCGAAGCAAATCGACAAGGGAGTATTGAAGATCGTATGAAGAAATTTTTTGATGAAAAATAATACACAAATCCTTATGTTCACTTGCCATTCGACATCAAACAATGGATGCATTGAGTACAACGAGCCCATTCGCTACACTTGATGCAATTCATGGTGCACTTGCTACTCAGGTTTATGAAGTGTTGACAAATTCGGCACAACCTAATGAAGATTGGCGAAGACTCGTAATTCAAAATGAAACATTGAAACTACGACTTGAATCACAAGGAATTCAAGATCCAACTGAATTATCGAATATCCCATGGGATGAAGCAGTGTTATTTTTCACATGCACTTTAATTCTATCAAAAGATGGCACTCCCCTTCAACTCGGTGACCAAAAGACAAGGGAAAGATTTGGACGATTTCCCCATCAAGGAGGTTCAACTATGGAATACATCATCGCAAACATCTGTCCATCAGAACATAAAAACCGAAGCAAAGAAGAGGATGAAATTTATGATGAACTTGCATCATTATTAGAAAAATTGGCACACAGATGTACAGATTCATTTGTTGGACATGAACATTTCACTCATGGAAGTGGTGGCCTTCATATCAGTGGATTTCTCAATGAATCCGAAGTGCAATCATTACGACTCCATTTGGCTTCAAGAGTGTGGACAGTAAGTAAAGATGAACCCCTCGATGGTGGTCTTGCAGACGCAATTCGACATCTAAATTCTATCTTAAAAGCAGCAGAGCGACGAGGCGCTGGCATCATCTTGCGCTATCATTCTTAGAATTGTTCTGAAGTAAGTCGTTCAAACATGCTTGCATAAAGTTGAGCTGTTTGGTTGACAACATCTTGTGGTAAAGCAGGAATTGGAGGGTCTTCAGCACCAGAATCTCTTGCCTGCTTTAGTGCTCCTTGATGTCCTGTTTCAATGTAATGAGTTCGGACGAACTCTTTTGAAAGTTCGATACATTCCCCATTTGCGTACGCCTCTGCATCCCACCACCTGTCTTCATCAAGCGTTCCAAATGTGTCAACAAGCATAATTTCTCGATTTTCTGCAAAGGCGAACTCTTTCTTTCCATCTACGTGGATAAGTCCGTTTTTTGCAGCTTCACGCTCGATGATAGTATCAATGGCAAGAGCCACGGAAACCATTCTTTGGTATTCTTCTTCTGTGATGTTTGAAATTTCGAGTGCTTCGGTTTTGTTGATGTTTCTATCAAATGCTTCAAATTTCGTGGTGACTTCAACGTATGGCTTGGCTAACTTGGTTCCATATTCACAGTCTTCAGAAACACCAAGTTGTTCTGCAGTGAGTTCACCACGTTGGAATCTTCGCCAGGCAGAACCTGACAAATAATGGCGAACAATGACCTCTAAAGGTATGAAAACCCAATCCATGTCACGAGGAATGGCGCCTGGTTCTTTGATGACGGTCACTTTTCGTACAAGGCACCTATTGGCATCATGAACGTCAACAAGGTGAGTTTTACAGATATTTTCCTGTTCGACCAATTTAAACCAATGGGCTGTTGTACGGTTTAGAGATTCTCCTTTTCTTGGAATCAAAGTTGGAATGATTTGGTCGAATACAGAAATTTGGTCAGTGAATCGAAATTCGAGAATATGTTCATCATCTGTTGACCAGACTTGTTTGACTTTACCTTGGTATAGCATTTCACCCATATTTATTTTGCAGGCAATAAGGCTCTTGAATATTTCATCTCTCATTCATCAATCAAGGAGCCCAAGTGCATCCTCTATACGATTTAATTCAGGACCTGTCGTTGATGTTCCAGCAATAGCACCCGTGTTTGAGGCGACAACACCTGAACCAACAAAAGGTGATCCAAAAGAAACAGTTCCAACCATTGGAGCAACGCCAAGAATCTCCTCAAGGACAATGGCTTCATCTTGATTGATGTCTGGATGGACAAGAATTCCTTTGTCATTTGCAATGGCAACGCTACCTACAACATCATGGTCTGCAATACTTGAGGCAACAACTGGAATCGAAAACACATCTGCAAGTAATTCTAGACCATCATCAGGAATGCTTGGGGAGGCAATAATCCCTTGCTCATTGATTAGAAGTAAATTGCCGGCAGTGTTCACACCGCCTTCCATAACGACAACGTCACCAAAGGAAGTGAGTTGATCGATATCATGCTCAGTGGCAATATCTGCAACAACTAGCGCCTTTGAATTACCAGCGATCAGTGCACCAAGTAGGTATGAGCCACCTACCGATTGGGGTGCAGGTTCAAGTTGAAGAATAGATTGAATTAACTCAACTTCCTTTGCAGGAAGTTCACTTGGATGAAAGAAAACTCCACCAACTACAGCGATGTGAATTCCAACTTGGTCTGAACCAAAAATATCTGCTGTATCGATTGGCATGTGGAATCATCTTGATACTGAAAAAGTGAAGGAGAGGGGCACAGTGACTTCCTTTCCCGTGGACTCTCGTACCACAGTAATGGGAGAGACGCAGAAGGGCTTGACTTCTGGGTTCGGAATGGGACCAGGTAAACACCTTCGCTATGACCGTGCACCCACTCCTTGCGAATAGGAGCGAGGCGCGACGAAGCGTCGCATGAATTGGCATGATCTTTTAGACGAAAGGTACTCGCGGTGCGGATACATAAATGCGAAAGATGCTCGAACATTAGTGCTGCTGGACTGAACACGTCGCCGAAGCTTCGT
>JAUREO010000015.1 GCA_030827365.1 Candidatus Poseidonia sp.
GCACAACTTGAACTCATGGCTCAACCAGAAGGAGCATTAGAGCCACAATTTGCAAGAAGTTTGGAGGGAGGGAGTTCGAAAGTTAGTGATGTGCTGCGGGCAGAAGTTACAGATTCACTTAAGGGAGCCCTCAAATCATTCTCAAATCCATCGGATTCGGAGGTAAAACTTCACGCAGATTCAACAGATTTCGAATCATTTAAATCAATTTCAAACCATCCAAATATTCAACCAGGCAAATATGTCTCAGAATCAAAAATCTACGAGGGCCCACATCAAAACCAAACCAATTGGAACAACATGAGGAAAACCTCAACAAAAGACAAGAAAAAGAATGTTAAAATTCGAAAGGTTCAGATGATGCCTCAAAGAAAGCCTGTACCAAATCTTCCTGAAACCATGATGCCAAATTTGGCCCCGAAGGAAATCGGATTTCGACATACTCCGATCGACCAGTTATCTATGCCAGATATCAAAAAACCAGTCAAACTTCCGCTGCGTGTTATCGAAGCATCACATGAACGACAAGAACGTATCTCAACCTCCCAGCCACCAAAATTACCGCTTCACATGCAAGGCATCGGAGAAAGCATCACAAATTCGGACTATGTTTCCAACGCTAAATTCCCTCAAACTCAAACCCCATCAAAATTGAAATTTGATGATTCATCGAAAGACGCTATTCAAACTCACTTGGCCGAGGATCATTCTTCACCAATTCCATCTAGAGAGAAGTCAACATACACTCAACAAAAGAAATCTCTCGATGAAATTTCGGAAAAGTGGGCTTTGGATGTGAAAAAATCCCAATCGAATCCACAAGCGTTGTACGATGAGAAAGGACGAAAATTGAAATTTTTTGGGAGTGAGACTTAATGTCAAACCGTGGAAAAAAACTCAATGACGCTTTACATTCTGCAGAGAAAATGCTTTTGGATTCAGACTATAAAAATGTAAAATTTTCAAACCCAACCAAAAGAATTGAAAAAGGAGATATCAAACCTTTGTCAAAATTGAATTCATTGCTTGGCAATCAATCCGTCAAAACACAGAGGCCATCGTTATTCAGTCGACAAGGTGTTTCTCAAAGACCAACTTACGATACAATTTCAAAAGATATCCTCGGATCAATCGATGAATATAAAAATCCATTTTTGTCTAAAAACCAGCACTCATCTGAGGAGTTTTCAATCTCCAAAAGGCTCAACGAAATGAGAAAAAGCCGACTTCATTCGATCGAAAAGGCTACAGCTGAGTCACAATATGACTATGTTGGACTCGACCAATTTGGTACACCACTTTGGATGAATGTATTACAAGAACAACGGTCAATGTCAATACATCAATTGCCTTCAGAATTGAAAAGACAAGATGCCTTTGTTTCAAAAAAATCAATTCAATTTCAGTGGCCACGTAAACTTCAATGGAGTGAACATCATTCATTTCGCCAATGGTTTGTTTGTAAAGAAAATATTGAAGCCACTCGCTTAACTGAAACGGTGATTGACAGCCCTTCAAAAGTTATGAATCCATTAAGCATCGTTGGAGGTGAACAATCAGGAACGACGTTCTTGATGCGTGCTTCAGGACAATCATTGCTACGACGACAAGAGGGCCATGTTCTTTGGTTCAATTCCCTTGATATAGAACACGTATCGCCAACTTCAATGGAGGATGCCTTAGATGGCTGTTGTGCAATCATCGTTGATGACATCGAACAGTTTGCGGTTCATGAACAATGGAAATTAAGAATGGGAGAGTGGTTTGAACATTGTTTGCAATCCTCCATACAGATCCTTGCATCCTCAAAAATTCCAATCGAAGAACTACCCAGTTCAAAAATGAGAAGATTTCTGCTCGATGGCATCCAAACTGAAATTACCTCGCCAAGTGAATCAACGTTGGTTCAATATGCAAAATGGTATGCAATTCAAAGGAGCTTGATGTTAGATGAAATTGAATTTGTTGAACTGGTTCGAAATTCTCAGCATTCTTGGCGAAGCATTCGAAACAAAATCGAGGAGGTTATTCACCTCAATCAAAGCCCTAGACGAGAATATTCAGGCCTTCATCCCGAATTTGAAAACGAGGTGATAACGACAGCGAATGAAATTATTTCTAAGGCGATGGATGCAGTTCATACCGGAATTGATTTAGGAGGTGTAGAACTTTATTCGGAAATTGTTGGCTTCGAAGAAGATAATTATCAACCGCCCGATTTTGATGAAATAATCAGTCGTGAGATTCCACTTTCAAAATTACAGCAAGAAGCGTCATCGTTTGTTGAGAAGATTATGCCGACTCAGCCATCTGTTCTTGATATTCATGACGAGGACAAATTCATAGTGTCAAAAGACAAATTTGACCATCATGGTGACATGTTTAAAACAGCCGATATGCTTGTCGATATAGAAAAAAGAGTTGATGATTCTTTTTCACATCGATTGTATTCCTTGCAAGAAGAACGACAATTGACTCAAATTGGTCTTACCATGGAAGAATTGAGTTCAAGAATTCAACATGCGGATATTGAAGAACTCATAGCTATCGCTGACCAGCTTCAAACCATTGATGGACAACTCCAATCAATACAAAGTCCCACAACGAGCACACAATCCGCACTGGATTCATATGAGCCTGAAGGGGAGTGATTCATCGACGAAGGCAATATCGAATTGAATGAACTTGAGGATATACCTAGTCATCAAGAACCACAAAAGAAAAACAAAGTTCATCTCTCAAGGATGAAGAAGAATCGAGTCCTAACGCCTATGCATGGAGAGGAAGAATGAGTGCTTGGTGGTCGAACGGGGTACGATTTGGGTGCCAACCACTATGTGGAAAATGTTGTGACCAGCCAGGAGGGGTGGTTTTTCTTACGACATCGGATATCAATCGCATGGCGGATTTTCATGAGTTAAGTTTTCGTGAATTCATTGAACAACATTGTACGAAGAGCATGAATGGACGCGTTATTTTGAAAAGTAATGAAAAAAGTGGCATATGCATCTTCCTCAATGAAACAAAGCAATGCTCAATCTACACTGTTCGGCCCCAACAATGCAAAGCATATCCATGGTGGGCTGAAAATTTACGCAACGAGCACAAATGGAATGAGACAAAAGTGCTGTGCCCTGGAATAGATGCTGATGATGCAATAATAATCGATGGCAAAACCATTCGGATGCATGTTTTAGCTGACAGAGAAGCATCGAAGGGATTTAGAATTTGATTTTCGGCAGACTCAATCGGTGTAATACAGAACACCGATATTTGCTCTTGATGTAGGAAAGGTAGGGCATTTATACGGAGAGGATGAATCGGCCTATTGCGTGGGGTAAAGATGACAGGTGATGAAACACTGTTTGAGGTCACTTCTGCCCATCTTAACACTGGACTTCGTGGACTCCCAGTAGGAACGTGCTTCACCTCATTCGTAACTCCAACCGAAGGCGTACATTATTGTGGATATCCTATCGCTGAATTGGCAGAGCAAGAGCCTGAAGATATCGTCTACCTCTTGTTCAACAAGGAGTTGCCAAACGATGAGCAGCGAGTGAAATTTGTTGAAGACTTGCAATCAAGGGGGGAGGTTCCTGAACAAATAAATGAGGTGTTTCGTTCTTTACCAAAGGATGGACATCCGATGGATTGGTTGAGTATTGGCATTCATGTTTTGGGGATGACCTGTCTTACCGGTGATTGGAAGGAGGATGCTCTCAATATGGTCGCAAAAATGCCGAGAGTCATGGGACTGATGTTTCGTTATCGGGAAGGACGTGAAGATAACATTCCTGAGGATAACCTATCTCAAACCATGGTCCAACGTTTTGTCAACACGCTTGACTTTGAAAGCGTGGATAAAGAAAAAATGGGAAAAATTGTTGCGACATATCTCGTGCTTCATATGGACCATGGTGGAGGAAACCTCTCAACATTTACCGGAAAGGCAATTGCATCAGGCCACGCAAATGTATACTCTTCTATGGCTGGTGCAATGAATGCACTCTCCGGTCCACTTCATGGCCGTGCAAATCAATCTTGCCTTGAGTTTGTCCTCAAAGTTGGTACGGATGACCCAATCAAAGTCGAAGAATTTGTCCGTTCAGAATTAGAGGCAAAACGACCAATCTACGGATTTGGACATGCCGTTCTGCGAGCTGAAGACCCACGGGCAACCGTTCAGTTTGCTCTTGGCGAGAAAATTTGCCCGGATGATGAAAATTTCAAAATCATTCGAACATTACGGGAGGTAGCACCAAAGGTGCTTGCAGAAAATCCAAAAATATCGAATCCGAATGCCAATGTCGACATTGCAAGCGGTGCACTTCTACATCACGTCGGTTTTACCGATCCGACATACTACACCACCTTCTTTGGATGGGCACGAGTTGCAGGAATTGGGGCTCAGATCTTCGACGAACGAGTTGTAATGCGTGACGGTAAAGGTGTCCCCATCTATCGACCAAAATATATTGCAGAGGGTCAAACTTTGAGACACCTCAATCAATAACGATTGAACCTGTTTTTCCCGAGCCACGATGTCCAATCAAGCGAGGAACAAACAGAGGAAGATGTTCGTCAATATGCTGCTTTGCGTTTTCAAGATCCTTCTTTGATATTTCCCATCTTGAAGCCCACTCATCAAGGAATTGTACTTTCTTCGAACGGTCGATGTCCTTCCACGCGGGTGTTCTTTGTTTGAGGTCAGACAAGAAATCGAGATGGTGCTCGAAAGATATTGCATCAAGTTGTTCTTTATCTTGTCGAGAAAGAGGTTGTGTTCCAGGATTTGTCCATCTCGCATGTCCACTTGGCAACCATGTCAAATTAGGGTCTGCAACATCGGTTAATGCACTCAAACCTGCCGATAGGACACTATGCTCTACATGAGTTTTGACTGGCCAAACATACATCGGCATACCTTTTCGAAATCGATGAAGGCTTTGCAGTTGCTTGCCTTGAAGACCAACCCGCTTTCCAATCGGCATCCAATTGGTTGATGGTTTAAGATATTCCATAGCACAAGGTAAGATTGATGCGCCTTGGCTTTGATGTTTCTTGACAAGTGATGAAAATGACGTTCCAATAAATGCTGGGAAGGCTTTTGCCCGTTGAAATCTTCGTTGTCCGAAGGGAACGATGTATGGAATAAGAGATGCCCAGTGATGAGGAGTCGATGAGCGGTCAACAGATTTTTTCATGTGTTTGTGAAATGAGTAATACATCACAGAACCGTGGGGAATGTCATGCTCAAAAAGTAATTGATCTATTTCTTGAATGCACTTTGAAATATGTTCAATGTGATTCTCTCTTCCAAAATATCCACCTCCCAATTGAGATGAAGGATGTGGACGTTTAATTTCAATGCAAACCATTTTATTTTCATGTTTCCATTGTTGCTTAATACTTGGGTCAGAAATGAATTGTTGAAACGATGTAAAACCAATGGATGTTAATTCTTCCAAATCGTATTCTTCGACAAATCTTACACCCTTTTTTTGATGCTTTGAACTTGCCATAAGTGTTCGGTCATGGTGGAGAATTAATCCTCCATCATGGGTTAATCGAACATCTAATTCAATTCCATCAAAAAATTCCATTCCATGCCGAAGGGATGAGAGCGTGTTTTCTGGGTGTTGAATAAAACCCATCGTCTCAGCCTCGATGTAGCCATCCGCCACCCACAATTGAGCATTTGCATAGAATCATGAACAATGTTTGTCGATGAATGGCAATCACTAAATCGAGGATGTTGTAGGCATTTCATGGACCCTTATGAAGTTATGATGGGTCTTATCATTGTCTTTACACCGATTATTTGTTGGGTTTTTACTCGTAATCAAAGGTCCTTCGCAGTCCCTATTCGGGAATTTGCAAGGGAATTTCATGACAAACGGTACTATTTGCATTCCATAGGTTATGTTATCATTATACGATGGAAAGCCATAACAGATCAACTCAATGAACCCATCAAACTAAGGACAGGGCACTTTACTGATTGGGTTTATGCGATTGAAGGAAATTTGACCTTGCACATTCAGCAACTCTTTGCAAACACCAAACTCACCGAAATTCTGAATTTCCATTACCTCTTTGTGTATTTATTTCTCATTTATGTAACCACTGTGTATTTTGCATATTCTGGTGATCGAAACATGACAGATAAAGTCACGATGAATTATTTACTCATTTACGCTTTAGCGGTCCCCTATTACCTGTTCTTCAACGTTGAGGTGACTTCATCTTGGATTGGAGGAATGGATGCTTTGTTGTACCATGATGGCACATATTCGTCGTTTTATGCCCTTCATGACCCATTGGACAATGCAGTTCCAAGTTTGCATATAGCAATCCCAACCGGCATTCTCATGTTGAATTACCTGCATGTCCGTCATGAAGGTATTACGTTCAAAGAATGGAGACATTACCGTTATCACATGTTTATTTTACTCAACACAATACTTTTTGCCTTCTCTATTTTGTATCTAGGCATTCATTGGTTTGTTGATATACCGCTTGGAATTATCATCGGAACGGTCGGTTCGTTGTTCATTCATCATTTACAACCCCGTTTACGCAATGATTACGGTGCAATGTTCAAAGGCGTTACCATCGATAAAGTGAGAAAACACATTTTGGTCGAAGGTATAGTTGGACTTCTGTTGCTTTCAATCATCTTCGGTTCAGTACAATATCAAGATGAGCGATTTGAAGAATTACCAACCCATCGAATTATTGAAGGTGATACAAAATTCGATATTCTACAAAAAATCAATGCAGGTGAAAAAATTACATCAACCGTTACAAATTTCGATGAGAGTAGAAGCATCGAAATCGCATTAGTGATGGTCGAATTATCAGAAGATGCGATGGAGAATGGTAGTGTCGATTGGAATAAAATTTCAAAATTAACAGATGTTCATACGCTTGAGCCAGGAGAATCATTTCAATTCACGGTTGAAATACCGAAATTGTATTATTTCATTTTCTTCCATGCACCCTCTCAGTCGAATTCAACAGATGTCATTAATATCCATATTTTAAACGATTATAACAAAGACGTCATGGCTCAAGCCGTCATTTTATCGATTCCTTCGGTTTGGATGACCGCTTTTGTCATTTACAGAATTTATCGACTGAACAAGGAAGGTCGGTCTTGGATTGATCCTACCCCATCTCATGCATGGAAAAATCAAATAGTTGCATCGGATGAAGAAGCGTGAGAGAATGGCGATTTTCACGATACCACCCGAATTGTCAAAAACTCCAGGAATGGAAATTGTTCGACAATTGAGGACTTATTTTCTTGCAAAATGGAGAGGATACGCACTTTTTTTCCTCCTCGGCTTTACCCTTGCATTTCCTTTCACGAAAGAAGTGATTGCTTGGTTAATCGATGAAAATAGACTACCCAATAATGTCAATATTTTAGTTACTACACCTGTTGAACTCATCGTTTTACAAGTTCGAATTAGTGCCAATGTTGGTCTTGTTTGCGTGGTGCTCTTCGCCTTGTATGAACTCATTCGACATGGGCGGAATCATCAGGCAGTACAACATCGGCTTCAAGAATTGAATATTGCCATCCCATCTCAAATCAAACAATTTGTACCACATCTGTTGGTGGGTTTCGTATTGGGAGTGATGGGGTTTTGGTATTCATGGACCATTCTGGTTCCAATGTTGTTGGATTATCTCACCCAAGATGCCCAGGGAATCGGACTATCTACAGAATGGAGACTCCAATCTTATGTTGGGTTTTTGTTTAATCTTGTCATCGCATCAGTTATTGGATTCCAAACCCCCCTCTTTACAAGAGCTCTGATTCGATACAATATTGTTCAGTTGAAGAACATGAAACAATACCGAAGACATATTTGGTTTGCAGCATTTGTTGCAGGTGCGTTTTTGTCGCCACCAGATCCACTATCATTGTTCCTCGTCGCAATGCCAATCATTATTTTCTTTGAACTCACGATATCCATGGAATCTATGATTCAAATTCCTGAAAAAAGTTCGGCATAAATGTCTTTGTCACGACCATATTGCCCGGTGTATGCCCATGAGTTTGGCCGTGAAAATCTGAACCAACAGTAACGCCAAGATTGGCATTCTTCGCTGCTGTAAGCAATTCAAAGCGATATTCATCGCTATGGCTGCGGTGGAACACTTCGATAGCATCACAACCTAGTCTTGACAAATATTCGATGAGTTCTTCGACGGGAACGCCATAATACAATGGATGTGCTAATGAGGTTATTCCGCCGATTTTATGAACAAAAAAAATGGCTTCTTCGAGAGGTGGTTCTTCTCGTTCAACAAATGCAATTCCACCATCACCAATGTATTTGTCAAATGCCTCCTTTGAACTCGAAACATATCCCGCATCGACCATCGCTTGAGCAAGGTGTGGGCGACCAAGCGACCCAGGAGCCCTTTTCGTGACGTCTTCAAGGGCAATTGGCATGCCTAACATTTCCAATCGTTCGAGCATCAACACCATTCGTGGTACTCTACCCGTCTGTAATGGTAATAGCCACTGATGCAACTCATCCAATCGTTTGCGATCATTGAGAATTGTTTGTGGAAAATATGCAAGGAGGTGCCATGATGAGGAGGCTCTATCCTTTCCCTGTCGTGACAACTCACCCTCGTTTGCTTCAATGCCAACATTGCAAGTAATCTCTATTCCTGGAATAAAAGTCAAATCGTGTTGAGCAGCCGACTTCGATGCATCTGCCCATCCTGAAATTGTGTCGTGATCTGTTAAGGACCAAATTTGAACGTCATTTTCTTTCATTAACGATGCAACGAGTTCAGTTGAGTGTTCACCATCACTGTATGTTGAATGGGAATGAAGGTCAAACTTTGATGTCCACTCCATGACCATTGCACCAAAGTGTTCTCTAAGAATGTTCTCAAAAATCCAAGTCATCAAGGGATGGTAACTCCAGAGGGACAATAGTTGAGTGATGAGCAGGTTGACTCTTCGTAGTATCAACCTCAATTGGCTCATCGAAGTCAAATACATCTTCAATTTCATCGAATAAAATATCGTCAATTGACGGTAAATCATCAAGATTTGGAAAGTCGACATCAACCGGAGTAGTAGTGACTCTTGGCAGGTCGATAGCAGGCAGTGGGATTTCGGAGATTCCAGTTGAAGCAAATTCCCGAGTTGTTCCAAGGCCCGGAATAGATGCTACGTTTGAAATTTCTCCTGCTGATTTTCCAGGTAATGGAATTTGCGGCTGAACCATTCTTTGAACAACCCTTCCCGTTTGTTCATCTGTTGGCGTGCTTTCTCGATGATGTGATGTTTTGGAATGTGGGGCTGGTTGGGCTGCAGAAAGTAAGATGGATTGTTGTGCTGATTCGCCTATTGAGAGAGAAGACAATGCTGAATCAATGGTTGCACGGTCTAGTTCTTCACGCTGAATAAAAATTGTTTCAAGCACTGTCTGAGTTGTTTGGCTCGATGGTTGAGCAGAAACTTCGAAGCCATATTCATCAACAAATGTTGAACTGGATTCGAACAAAGTTCGTCCCTCTCGATACGCACCATCGACTTCATTGTCAGGATGCCGTTGATTTAATTCGGGTACTGGATTTTCTTTTGAGGCCCAATGATTGATGTAAAATAAAACGAGAATAAAAACAGCAAAAATGTACGACACAGGTATAAAGAAATCCACATTTAGTAAATTTAATCTGACATTAACAATGAGAAAACCAATCGATAATCCGAGCAGAATCCTTGCGATTGCTGCGAGATGAGGTGCCTTAGGGTCACGAGCCACGATGTGGTCCATGAGTTCAATGAATTATGATGTTATTCATTCGAGGACATGAGTTCAGCAGAACGAACAGTGTTTTCCATGAGCATTGCAATCGTCATGGGACCTACGCCCCCTGGGACAGGTGATAGCCAAGAAGCGACCTCACTTACTGAAGGATTGACATCACCTGCTAATCGCCAACCCCGTTCGTGGGTGCTATCTTCAACACGATTTATTCCGACATCGACGACGACAGCACCGGATTTCACCCACTGCGGCTGAACCAGTTCGGGTATGCCTACTGCCGCCACCAAAACATCGGCTTCAGCACATACCTTCGCCAAATCTTCGGTTCTCGAATGTGCAACGGTGACGGTCAAATCAATTCCGCGAGATGCAAACAACAATGATAATGGCATTCCAACAATTCTTGATCGCCCAATGACAACCGCTTTTTTACCTCTTAACTGAACTCCCGACCATTCCAAGAGGCGAAGGACACCATGTGGTGTGCAAGGAATCATTCCATCGAGTCTCCCTTGGACGAGCCGTCCTAAATTTGTGGGATGAAATCCATCGACGTCTTTTGTTGGGTCAATGAGGTCGGTCATCGCTTCTTCATCCATGTGTTGAGGTAGTGGGGATTGTATCAAGATACCGTGGACAGATTCATCTTCATTGAGTTGAATGACATGCTTGATCAAATCGTTTTGGCCAATATTCGATGGAAGTTCGATATGAGTGCTTTGAATGCCTAACCGCTTGCAGGTAGCGATTTTCGAGTTGACATACACATGTGAGGCTGGGTCATCACCAACGATGATGACGGCTAAATGTGGAACGACTCCTTGATGGCTCAATTGCTCAATTCGTAACAAAAGATTCGCTTCGATGGATGAGGCACATTGCTTTCCATCAAGTCTTTGAGCACCCATGACACGGCTAATTGAATCACTTTATTGATTCTTCTTACCTCAAAATGCGGTGGTTTGGAGCCAACGGAGGGACTCGAACCCCCGACCGTCTGATTACAAATCAGACGCACTACCAGCTGTGCTACGTTGGCGATGGTCAACCGTGCGCACTCCCCTTCAAGAAATATACGGAAACGAGCCTTTCTTATTATGGGTGAAATCAATGTAGTTGATGCTCCTGCACAGGTCATGGCTTCAGAGAAAGAGATGTTGTTTCTCTCTGATCATGCGGTATCAAAAAAAGGCAATGATACTATTTTTGGGTGCTATGCAAGATACCTTCAAGCAGCAGAGTCCGGGGCAGATGCTGTCAATGGGACTGTGGGGGCATTACTGACCGATAGTGGTCGTTTAGCGGTCAATACCATCGTCATTGATGAAATCAGGAATGCTGATGAAATGGAATTTGCTTCATACGCACCGTTGAAAGGTATACCGGCGTTTCTCGATTTAAGCAAAAGTTTGGCCCTCGGGGGATCAAGAGAACAACTTGAATCCTTGGGGATTCACATGACCAGTATTGCCACTCCAGGTGGGTCCGGAAGTTTACACATCGCTGCAAAATGTTTTGCTAATCCTGGTGAAAAGGTCTTGTTGAGGGATCGACATTGGGGTCCATACACCGGTTTTCTTGATGGATGCGGCTTGAAAATGGAAACATACCCACTCCTCCCAAGTCAAGACCACGATGATTTTCCATTTTTTGACCATCTTTCATTTGAACAAGCCGTTGTCAAACTTGCAAATGAACAGCATCATGTGATGACATGGCTCAATGACCCAGCCCACAATCCGACAGGCCTCAGTTTGCCGAGTGAAAGTCGAATTGAATTGCTCAATATTTTCATGAGGCAAGCAGTAAATCATTCGAAAGTGGGATTTACACTCCTCATCGACAGTGCCTATCATTTCTACGCACAAGAAACCCATGGGTGGGCAAACACAATTGTTGAAGCCTTGCAATCTGGAATGATGTGGCCAGAAAATCTTGTCATTTGTTTTGCTTTATCGATATCGAAATCACACACTATTTACGGCATGAGAAATGGAGCTTTGATTTGCCTACATCCTGAGGAAGAAATCGTATCCCGACTTCATGATGTGTTTGGAGTGACTGGTCGTCAAGCGTGGTCAGCCTCACCAAGAGTATCTCAGCATGCATTGTGTAATCTCCATGCTGATGCCCAAAAGAGTCTTGTTTGGCGAGAAAGCCTCGATGAATTTCATGCTTTACTTCATGAACGTCGTGAATCATTTTTACAAGCATGTCAACAATATCATGTACCTATCAATCCCACACACGACGGATTCTTTGCTTGGCTTGAGACCGACCGTGCTAGCGAAATTGTTGAAGCCTGTGCATCGAAGCACGTCTATCTTGTTCCGCTTGATGGAGGGGTAAGAATTGGTTTGTGTGCAATTCCAACGCATCATATAGAACGTGTGGCGAAAGTCATTTCAGAAGCCATTTTTGAAACGAAGGGAAGTGTATGACAAGGCTAAGTCGAGAAAATTTTCTCATCACAGGACTTATCTGTATTGTTTTTGGTGCTTTCTTCACCGTAGCAAATGTGTATGCCATGGCTGGTACAGTCGGATTTTTTGGAATCCTATTGTTCATCATTGGCATGACGATGAATCGGGGGTTGGAAATGTCAGATGAAGAAATTGCGGCATGGCTTCCACCTGCAGAACAATTACCCGATGCAGGTCGGGTCATGTATCGAGTTGATACAACGCTTGATGACCCTATTCGAACATCTATTTTGTGTGGGCAATGTTCCAAAATTACCGTGGTCGAAGGCAAAAAACCATCCATGTATGTTTGTTCTCTTTGCGAAATTCAACTTTGGGAAGAAGAATGAATTTGTCAAAAAAATGACGGAGGTTTCAAACCACATTATCATGTGGAAGTCACATGGATGGCCAACATCTTTCAAACAATGAGCGAAGGTTACTTCGCAATATGAAAGATGACAACTCCAAAAGTTGGGATGTTGCGTCCATCCTTGAACAATGCCAGTGGAATGACCAAGCAATTGCAGTTGGTGCTGCTCAGGGCCTAGTTGAAAAGGGACTTCTCAAGGAAGATGAACAACATTCAACGATGGTACGAAGACTTCACAACGGTGACAACGCACTTCAACAAGGTTTGCTGGAACAAAGAATTTTTTCTTGGATAGAATCCTATGAAGAGCCGAGCATGGCTGCCTTCCAACAACAATTTGACCGAAGCGAAGCCGGACCAGGCATTGGTCTCATGAAAAAATTAGGTATGCAAACTGAATCTGGCATACTTTCATTTGTCAATAAAAAAGAGGTTCTCAATCTCATCACTCGTCGTATGGAATTTTTAGCAAATCTGCCAAGAAATGTAGACCAATGTGACCAAGAATTGCTTGAACACTTCAAACAACGAAAGCAATTCATCGAACTCGTCGAATCTGTGAAGAGAAGTTGGTTGATGACTGAAAAAGGACTTTCGATTGCATCCGATTCACTTGAAGAACTTGACTTCATCAATGAAATTACACCTGAATTACTCCAATCTGAACAGTGGCAAAATTCACAATTTAGGCCGTTTGATGTTACATTGGAAGCCGCAACCCCGAGAACTGGGAGAGCACACCCTATGCAAGCATTGATCGAAAGGATTCGATCGATTTTTCTTGAGATGGGTTTTTCAGAACTTGTCGATGATTATGTTCAGTCCGCTGGCTGGAATATGGATGCCCTTTTCATACCACAAGACCATCCCGCAAGAGAAATGCAAGATACATTCTACTTATCTCAACCAACAACAATCAGCATCGATGAAAGTACGTTAGCGAATTGGAAATCAATTCATCAAACAGGAGGAGAAACAGGTTCACGTGGCTGGGGAGGTCACTTTTCAGAAGAAGTTTCTAAAAGACCACTCCTAAGAACACATACAACAGTGAACACAGTTCAATATCTCGCACGGCACCCTCACGATCCTTGTCGGGTTTTTTCCGTGGATCGAGTTTTTAGAAACGAATCCATCGATAGAACACACCTTCCAGAGTTTCATCAAATCGAAGGAATCATCCTTGAGCCAGATGCGAATTTGCAAATGCTCGTGACAACACTCAAGACATTCTATGCAAAAATGGGCTTGCCCGAGGTACGCGTTCGACCTGCTTACTTCCCTTACACCGAACCAAGTCTCGAAGTTGAAGTGAAATGGAAAGGGAAATGGTTGGAACTTGGAGGAGCTGGAATTTTTCGACCTGAAGTTACGGAGCCACTCGGCATCACCTGGCCAGTAAGTGCTTGGGGAATGGGACTTGAAAGATTGGCCATGTTGGTTCTCAACTTAGATGATATTCGCCAATTGTATATATCTGACATCGACTGGCTTCAAAATCAACAAATATTGTAAGAAGCATTAAGATGGTAAGACTCGACCTTTAATCATGCAACCATCAGGCATGCCAATTCTGTATTTATCCAACACCGAAGAGATACCCGGAAAAACAATTTTTCAAACATTTGGACTCGTAAGTGGCTCGACAGTACGAGCAAAACATGTCGGCAAAGATATTTTTGCAAGCCTCAAATCGATTGTTGGCGGTGAAATCAAAGGGTACACCGAACTACTCAATGAATCAAGAAATGAGGCATTACAACGTATGATTGTTGAAGCTGCTGGCCGGGGAGCAAATGCTGTGGTCAACATTCGATTTTCAACATCGACTGTTGCATCTGGAGCTGCTGAATTATTGGCATATGGGACTGCTGTTAGCGTACAATAGGGTGGTACCTTTGGACTCGGAACTTATCTGGGTTTTTCTCTACATCGTTTTTCCATTTCTTATTCCCTTGACCATCTACATCATTTCAATCATTTTCGGTTCGATGGTGTATTCCAAAGGTGTGGCTGAACTAAGAACCCGTCAATCAAGTTCACAATCAACGCATCCAAACATGCTCTGCAACATGCGAACAACAAAGAATATTCCAAAAGTCACCTCGGTTGCAAATTCCGAGGCTACATTCTCACCAGTTGTTGCTTCTGAAATTCAGTCTTCGGGACTATTGGTTCTGAGCACTGTGTATTCATTGTCGACATGGTCAAAATTGAAAGTTGCGATAAAATCGATTTTTGGTGGAAGGCTAACGAGTGCTCAAGAAATGTTAGAACTCGGACGTGAAGAAACGATTCAGCGGCTTCGCGAGGAGGCAATTCGTCAAGGATGGACTCAAGTGATCAATGTTCGAATTGAAACGCTCTGTTTAGACAAAAAGAACGACCGACCAAGTGCATTTGTTGAATTCTGCGTGTATGGAACTGGAATTCGATATTAACGCCACTCTTTTCTGAAACTCTCTCTTCGTTTCCTTGACTCTTCGTTCATATGTCGGTCCATTGGGTGATACCCTTGAGGGTCAATTAAATGGGGTTCATCTGAATCTTGAACATGCATTTGATGAATGAATTTGAAAAAATCTTCGGCGTTCGGGAAGCGAATCACGTGTTTACCAGTTTCTTGATTTCGACGAGAATATCGATGAACCTCTTTTCTCCAATAGGTAAACCATCGAAACAGATTCTTTTCACCAGACTCGCTACACACATCCATACCCATCTGTTCGAATTTGTCTCGAAATGCCTCTAAATCATCCAAGTACTCGTCGCGAAATTCTTCCCGTCCATTTCCTTCTCCTTCAATCATATCGTTTTGATTGGTTGAATCATCATCTTGTCCGTCCATGCATCTTTACCTAAGTCAAGACTATATGAAACATCCAAGAAGGTCGAGGACACACTCTCAAAAAGGGGTATTTGCACGCAATGAATATGCAACTTCGAGGTACAGTGACTGCTGGCCTTGGCAGAGCGAGTGTTTTCATGGCCCAACCGCATTACCAAGACCAATTCAAAGAATTGTTTGACCAAACCGCATGGCCTGGAACTCTTAATGTTCAAGTCGAAAGCGATGTTCTTGTTCGATACATTGCACTCAGAAAATTATCGGGCATTGATACCTTGGATGCAGATGCATCGTTGAGGGAGCAGTCCCTTCAAATTGATACCACAAATTTTGACGCAATACGAATTCGTGGTTTTCTACGTGATGGGGTTTCTTTTGGTGGTGCTACAGCGTTCTTGGGCAACATCTCTCACAACGATATTTCTGTTGATTGTGCGATTCTTATCCCTGATTTGACTCGACATGTTGACGTCATTGAGATTATCTCACCCTTGTTTTTACGCGAGACGCTTAATGTTCATGATGATGATGAGGTTCGTATCGAAATCTATTCTCGTGCATGAGCTACATACTCAAATTTTCCAAGGGTTGCCCATTCATCATACAACATCATTTTGATTTGATGCTGACGTCCTTGCTGCCATCGCTTTTTTCTTGTCCTCTCAACACTCTTTCCTGAAGGGGCTCTAACTATGTCTGTGTGTGTTGATTCAGGAGGTATGTCAAATCCTTCCCATGCTATCCCCCAAAGAATGAGCCATTCGGGTGGTGCAACACCAAAGTCTTCCTCTTTCTCAGGATGCAGAAGGGCGCTTTGAACTTGTTCAAGTTGAAGTTCACCGATGCTCAATTGAAAGAGACTGTTTGCAATTCGACGAACTTGATTCCACAAGAATGACTCCCCCGTGATTTCAAAGCCCACAATCCTATCGTCAACCATCCAAGGCTGTACATCGAGTACGTTTCTTTCTGGATTTTTACCTAGTTCTAATTTTGAGAAATTTGTGAAATTATGTGTGCCTTTGAAGATACTTAACCATTTCAAGAATTCATTGTATTCGGGTTCTTTCCAGAAATCCATCCCCTCCAACATATATCGATAGGTGCGGTATTTTGCCATTCGTGGATTCCAATCTTCATCAACTTCATAGACGTCAAGAAAGACAAGGGACTCATCCAACAAGTCATCCACTGCTCGCACAAATTTACGAGGAGTTATCGAATTCCAAAGGGAAGATTGAACCGTAACTATTCCGCCATTCATTCTTACATGGACTCCTGCATCGGTGCGGCTAGACAAGACAAGGAAGGATTCAGATTCGTTTCCGTCCCACCATTGAAGTTTTGTGAATACTCGTTGCAATTCTCCTTGAACAGTTTTCACATCTGGTTGAATTTGGCTTCCATGAAATTGATCTCCAAGATATCCGATTCGGAAAAAAAGGCGAGTCAAATCGCCCAATTGTATCCCTCAAAATTCGTTTTGTAGAATCTCAATGGCTTCTTCCTTCGAAAATCCTAATGCAGCGACAGACCACAAAAGTGCTTGTTGCAACCAAGGTTGAACCATTGCTTCTTGTCTTGTTGGATCCATCACTTCAATGGCATCAACGAGGTTTCTGCTGGCATTGTAAAGAACATCATCAATGGGTATGTCCTCAATTTCAAGGCGTCGAGCATATCTCTGAAATTCTTTGACTGCGACTGGTACTCGACGACATTCAAGTGCAAAAGATGCGAAATCAGCAATGTATTCCATATTTTCCTCATCGAGTTCCATCGCTTTCTTGTACGACATCATTATTTTACCACCGGGGATTATGTCATCTTGTGCTTCCATGTTCTTCATGTTTGCAAATTCTGCATACATATGATGCAACATTGCGACTGTTCCGTTCGCCTTGATTTGCTTCTCAAGTTCTTCTATAGCCCCGTCCAAATCTCCGTTACTGAATAATTCAATTGCACGAGCAGTTACTTCCTCTGACATATGACCACCTACCTCAAGCGGTGAGCAAGAGGTTCTTCAAGGCTATGTTGTCAATCAACGATACGATTATTTCTTCTGTTGATTGGAGATGACATCTTTCAACTCTTGGAGCATATTTGACTGGGAGTTCTTGAGATGCATCTCGTTAAGCAGCATCTTTGCTTTTTCCCAATTTCGAATGTTGTAAAAGCAATGCTTAGGGTCAGGTTGAACTCTGCGAATAGTACGCTGGTACAACATCAAAGCAAAGATCTTTCTTAAGAAACTCTTTCCTACTTTTGTAGCTGCAGAATCAGATTCCTTTTCATCTGTCCCGGGTAGACTGCCTGCACCACCTGCTCCGACTGTTTCGTCGACAAGACCAATGCCTGAATCGGTAAGAACTGTTAATGTCGCGTAACCGAGTATAGTGCCCATTGGAGTGCGGTCCACCATGATTTCGGAAATGCGGTCAAACAGAATTCTGCGGTGTGATCTCGAAAGAAGGAAGCCATGTTGGAAAATAACTGATTCAGATGTAATCGCGTATTGGAAACTTCGATGGAAGTAGAAGGTTAACGCGAAAAATAATGCTGAATAGGCTACACCGAATAGAACTAAATTATATTCAAAACCTATAAACGGATCGACATCATTTCCAAAAAGGCCCATAATCGTTGCATACAGTTTATCAATTTGGATGATTAAAGGTGAGAATGTTACGAGAAGCAACCACATTGTAACCCATCGACCTGAAGTTTGAATATTGATGAGTCGGTTCAACCATGTGACGATAAGCATACAAAATACGAAACCTAAAGGCATCGTATCCGTACTAATCAAATCGTTAAAGAAAATTGCAAATTTTAGAAAAGCATTTGCATCGTCACTGGCATTGTAATCTTCTGCAATAGAAAACAAAAAGTGAAGGCCGAGTACAAATGCACCCAAGAAATACATATTTAGAAATGCAATGGGACTCGGCTGTTTTGAGAGGAGTAATTCTTCACCAGGTACGAGTCGAAATTTCTTTGCTAATGCATCATTTTTGCTCGAACTTGCAGTTTCTGAAGTTTCAATTGATTGTTCAACTACAGGGGTATCTTCGTCTGTCATGTCAAAGCCTCCTAATTACAGATGACAACTGTTATGTGAAATAACTTCCCCTTTAATTTAACCAAGGTTAATGTAAAATTCCCCAAGAATGTTCGGCATTGCCCCGAATCCAACGATAATTTACAAGTGTTCTTATTCCGAACTCATCAATAATTTCGATGTTTTGTACCGATAATGGATATTCATTGTAGGTTAAATGGGACCACATGCCACCCCTTGTTGGTTGGTCAAAATGCCAGTGTGCACGTTCAATCGCTTGTGCCTGTAAACGGATTGTCGTTCGACCATTTTTCAATTCAACAGTAAATTCTGGTAATGGTGCCCCAGGGTGGGAACCGTGCTCTGATTCTACAAAATTTGACCTTTTTTTATGCACCATCACTTTTCCAAAACGTTCGGTTCTATGATGCGTTGCATCGTGAAACAATCCCCCTTGAGAGAGTGATATATGAGCCACATCTCGTTGTTTCCATGGTCTTGAATCTTGGGAAGTCATCGTAAGTGAGAGATGAGGTAAAAACCAATCCAAGTAAGACCCATCATCGAAGTGCAAAACACCCCAATACCAAGGTGGTGAGGGTGCTTGGACACAAACTTTCTGAAAATAAGCCGTGCCTTGATGCTGGATTCCATCGATGTGCCCTGCAACCTTTGCACCGTGAATTCGGAGGATATCGTAACCCATTCCACCGAGGTAATCTGATTGAAGATGTCGTGCATGGGATAAGGTCTGATTCCATGGTGTAATTTCAAGGGAAAACTTCGAATGGATTTCGGAACTTGACGTCGAATCGAGTTCCAACCAAAATGAATTCAACTCAGGTCGAAGACCCATAGAACAATCTCCGTCCAAATGAGGTATCAATGCCCCACCACCATTGCCTTTTTCACCATGTTTTGGCCAAATTGATGATGTGTCTTCGATAATGGTCATCGTGCAGATTTCTTTGAGCAGAGGCTCATACATTCGCTTGCCATCGAACCACCATGCACACACCATTCCGTCAATATTGTAGGCACCGTCGACCTGTTCACTTGGACGACCCGAAGGTTTCCAATTGGTGCCATTGACTTTGACTAAATCATTGGTTTTGGTCGACCAGAGCACCATTAATTGTTTTCCACTTGGATGACCATCTTCATCATCAAGCATGACAAGCCACCACCACCAGTCCCACGTGAGGTGCTGGATGGGTCTTCGTAATCCCAATTTCCACATCGATGAAAAGTCGCCAGAGAATGATTCGCTCATACCTCATCACCTAAGCAACTTCTTTGGATGAAAAGAGAGCACTACCAACAAACCAAAACGCAAGAGCCTGAATCAGTAAGACCACAGAACCAACGATAAAACTTGAAAAATTTGAAAGTCCAAGACCAGGGTTCGATGAAAATACCATCAATTGTTCTGCACCTTGAAGTGGGGCCATTCCGCCACCCCACATTCCAACCTCAATCATGTACTCCATGTCCGGCCATAACATCAAAGCTCCAGCATCAATGATCATGGTCGCCCAACCGAGGACAGAGAATCGTAAAACGCTCGCTTCTGGTTCCCATAATGAAACAAACATCATCGCTAACTCCCAAGCAGCAACTGGAATGGCGAGAATGATACCGTGCTTCCACAGTACACCAAACATGCTAAACATCATCCCATAGACAAGTATCGCAAGAAGTGTAGCGAAGGCTATTACCATCCAGATTCCAATATCGGATAATCGGAACACTGAATCGGAAGGACCACTGAATCCAAACAAAATGGCACAAAGAAGACTCATCACGATGACGTAAGGATATGTAATGGCTAAGAATCCAAGAAGTCGATACAGAAAGATTTCTGCACGTCGAATTGGCTTCGCTATGAGAAAATGCATTGTGCCAGATTCCATTTCATCTCGAATCAAACCAGTTGCCATAAACAATGGTAAAAAGATGCCAATGAGAAAAACAAACCCGAACTTCCCTAAGGCAAGAATGGTTGCACGATGTATGGCTTCTTTGGCGTAAATCTCGTCGTCGGGGTCTTCGTCAACATATCCATCTCCACGAATTGTGTAACCACCGCTAAATTGATTTTCATTGATTCGGACATTACACGCAATGCCATCCCGATTACCATCCTGTGCCGAAGGTGCTATTGGTGCATTTCTACAATCTCCGTCGTCGTCGTAGCCAACCGAACCTACCACAAGAGCATCCCAATCAATATCATCCTCGTTAATCCACTTTGACGGGTCATCTGGAAGGATGCTGGGGTCGATTTTACCCGGATGTGATTCACTGAAGTACGGGTCTGTGCCATACAATCGTTCTTGACCTGATGGGTAACCATCTCCATCTGGGTCAAATGAATCGTAGTCGTTGTCCACAGCTTCAATCTCTCTCAGCATGGTGTCAAAGTAAAACAGCATGATAATACTCACCGCGAGTAAACCAACGGAGAGTATGACCCAAGTTGAGATTCGCTTGGTGTATTGCTTCATAGTAAATTCAGCAACGGCTGCAGCCTTCCTGTCGAATCGTTTTGGTGACATGGGGCTATCATTACTTTGCATGGCTTTGCCCTCCTGTCAAATATCCAAGAATGGATTCTAAATCATCATCTGGGTTATCAATGAGTTCAACTTTATGACCACCCTCAACAATTATTTTGGGTAAGTCTTGATGCAGTTGACCAAAATGAAATGTCTGAATATTGAGTTCATGTTCATTGGGAAAATTCAATCCAAAAACCGCTGGGTGGCCCATCAGAGATCGACCTAAGCCGCGAGAGTCTTCGCCTCTGATGTGAATGGTGTGGGGAATTTGATCCAACCGCTCACGAATTGCATGCAAATTACCTAACGCAAGTAATTTTCCATGATGTAAAATGACAATTTGTTCAGTCACTCTTTCAATTTCTGTGAGGATGTGACTACTGACAAGCACTGTACAGCCTGATTTACCTAACTCTCGAATCACGTTGTTAATCGTCGTTCTTGCAAGTGGGTCGCAGCCCTGAAGTGGTTCATCAAGTATGATGAGTTCTGGCTTATTGACAAGTGCATGTGCGATTTTCGTGCGTTGCCTCATGCCTTTTGAAAATCGTCCAATTTGTTTGTTCGCTACATCGGCTAAACCAACAAAGTCAAGCACACGTAGGGCTTCTTGTTCGGCTTCGTCTTTCGTCATTCCAAATAGTCGTGCAAACGTAGAGACAAACTCAAGAGCAGTCATCCAATCGTACATCTTTTCGTTTTCTGGAACGAAACCAATTCGGGCATACGGAGCAGGATTCTTCCAAGGGTCTTCACCAAAAAGACGAATCGTCCCGCTGTTAGGTTTTAATTTGCCCATGAGGAGTTTAAACAGCGTCGATTTCCCTGCTCCGTTAAGCCCGAGGACGCCGGTCACACCTCCAGACAGACCGAGGGTCACATTGGTCAATGCATGAATCCGACCGTATACCTTGGAAACGTTTTCCAGATAGACCACAGGCATTTGTTGTTGAGGTGTCATTCTCTTGTCACCTCCATCGAACTTACTCTTGAAGCGAGCACATACAATGCTGCACCATTCATCAAAACAAGCGAAACAAGTGACCATGTCCACGAATATTGGGTGTAACTCAACTGTGTGCCAACAAGTGCTTGTCCTACATGTGCAAGACAATCGTAGGGGGAAAGAAGATAAAGAATATCGCGTTCAAATAATCCGGAAATGATGGCTGCAATGGTTTTTGAACCAAATAAAAAGGCAAGCAATCCAATTCCCGGGAAAAAACGACCACGAGATATGGATGACATGGCCAATCCTAAACTCGTATAGGTGAAGATGAGCAGAATCCCTGCGATAAGTCCAGCAACAAAGATTGGGAACGTATCAACAATCCAAGCCCAACCACGACCCATGGCAATAATTTCGCTAAAGTAGAACAAAATATAGGAACCAAGAATTATCAGGGATTGAATTAATGCAACAGAAATAAATTTCATAGCAGTATAATCAAATCTTGAAATCGGTCTCGAAAAATACAGGGCAGATGTGCCATGATGCCTATCTTCGGAAATCACTCCACCGACGAGTAAAGCGGTAACGATTGGGTAATACAAGATGTTGCGTGGAAAAAACCCAAGATTGTGGCCATACAGATTATTTCTATTCACCCCCCATAACTGATGCAATTCGGGTGAGCCCAAAATTCCAGAAAGTAGCGTCAGTGCAGCGTCTGTGAGCGAGGCGATGAATACGATGACAAGAAAAATTCGGGTTGGCATACCCCATGGGCGGTAACCTTTTCGAAAAACACCAAATAAATGGTGTCGTAAAATGGCCCAATTCCTCATCCATCGGGGATTGAGTGTTCCAGTCCATGGTTTGTAATCCTGGTTAAAAATTTCACCTGTTTTGGGTAATGCCGCCATTCCTATGTCTTCGACTTCATCCCCGGTGTTCGAACCCCATGCTGCCTGTAGCCTGGTTTTACCAGTCACGGGTGCACGAGCATCATCTCTTGCCATGATCACCCCTCCTTCAATTCCTCAGGTGCATCCACTCTGCGAGCGGCAATTGGGTTACCGAGTAAATCATCACTGGATTTGACATTGTATCCAAGATTTTCCATGATTGCTACGAAGAGGTCTTCAAGTGAGGCTTCATACTCGTGTAAGCGACGTATTTGAGAACCAACATCTGCTGCAGCCTGAAGAATTTCAGTTGCGATGGAATCGCTATCTTGTGTAATCCTCATGACTCTACCTTCTCGACGAACTTTGAATCCATCGCTGAGCAGTCGCTCTTCAAGTTGAGTTGCTTTCCCCCAGACATGAATTTCAATTTCTTTATCAATGGCCTTTAGGTCCTCGATCTTCCCCTGAGCAGCAAGTTTACCTTTGTGCAACAGCACAATATTATCGCATACTCGCTCAACATCTTCCATCAAGTGGCTTGCCATCATCACCGAACGTTCTCCCTCTTTGACCATCAGTCGAAGCGTGTTTACCATGAATTCTCTTGAATATGCATCCAATCCATTTGACGGCTCATCTGCTATGACAAGTTTAGGGTCATGGATGATGGCACATGCTAATTTCGTGGCTTGCTTCATTCCAGTCGAGTAACTCTCAATTTCACGATATCGTTGTTCACCAATACCGACGAATTGCAGCGTTTCATGTGCTCGTTGCATAGCTACGATGGGGTTCATTCCAAGCAATTCGCCTGAATATTTCACTTGGTGAATACCATCCATGCCGGGGTTCAATGCATCGTATTCGGGCATGTATCCCACATGACTGCGAATCAATTCTCCTTGGGTTCGGACATCATAGCCCAAAACTTGCCCTTCACCAGATGAAATTTGGATAAGACCCAGAATGGTTTTCAAAAATGTTGATTTTCCAGCACCATTTTGTCCAAGCAAGCCTGTCGCACCATACGGAATTTGGATATTCAACTTCTCGAGTGCCACATGTGTACCATAGGCCTTTGAGAGGTCCTGTGTTTGAATCACAAATTCTGAATTCATATGACTCTAAACATCCGAGGAGGTTCATCCTATCAAGACTTAGCCCGTAGTGTTTGTATCTCGAAAGGAACTTCGAATCCGAACAGCTACCCCTTTTGTGAACATCCCAAACTCCTCGGTTGAACATTGAGAAATGCCGTGACCAACCAAACGACCTTCGGTTGAGGTGACGAGAACTTTGTCACCAGGGGTGATCCACGGGTCTGCTGAAACGACAAAACCATGGAATACATTCCGACCTTTTTCAACAAAAGGAAGAGCATCATCAACAATGACGACCCTTGGCAAACCCATTTCAATTCCTGTGAAGGGTTCTGCGAGAGAAAATCCAACCGGTAGCGGATTTTGCTTTAACTCGTCAATGGCAAGAGCTCCTTCATCAGTGAGTGAAAGGCCTCCATCCTGCAAACGTGTGCTAAGAATGTGTTTTCCGTGTTGATTGATGACATTCTTCATTCTCCCTTGTCGATTACAAATAAAGGAACAATCGGCCAAAAGTTTCTTTGCGTGAATTCGATTGAAATTGAGTTCATAGAGCACCTTATCCTCTATTTGCCTTCGATAAATTTCATCAGAAACTTTCCCTTCTGTTCGTTGATACTCTTCAACTTGAATGACATAACCTGCTTTTTCAAATGTTTTTGTGGCTTGGAAACAGGACGACACATCGTGGGGGTTGAGGTAGATGATTTCGGGAGTTGAAAACGATAACCTCGAAAGTTCCCTACGAATGTAGGCTTCATCTGGTGGATTGGAAACCATCCATTTTGGACCATCGATATGTGCAAACGGATGTACATCTTCAAAACCGTAAGGAACAAGTCCTAACGGAGTCAAAATGCAAAGTTCACTGGACTGAGTATCAGCAATTGCTGAGGCAAATGCACGGAGTGATTCTCTGTACAACCCTCCAACACCGTGAAACACAACTACGCGATGTTGCAAATTCGTTCTTGGTGACCACCTAGCGTGCAATCTTCTTCGGGCTTTGAGTAGATAAGGTCGAGTAAATGTATCAAGACCTCCCCAAAGCACACCTCCTGTTTTCATCGAATCTTGTCGCAAGACGATGTTATCCCATGCATCTTCCCACAATCCTGCATCCTTGGAAAATTGACCAGCTTGTTCATCGGTTCGAACCATTTGAATGATGTTGGTTGGCAAGTTCAAAATTGGATTGCTGGTCAACCAAAGAAACGCATCTCGTAAAGCTGGATGTTCATGGCTACGACGTTCGGCGAGTTCCCAAATCGTTCCATCATGGACGGCTTGTTTGCATCGAGAGAGTTCTTGGAGTGTAATTTCAAGATTGTATCGTGCTAAACACTTCGTACGTTCCCCTTCCTCCATTGCCCGAACTTGTTCAGGGGTTTTATCATGCACTTCTAAGGTAAGGATTGGCCAATGGACTATCTTATCGATTTTTTCTGTACCCCAAGGCGTTAGAATTCGCCCGTCTCGAGCAAATAGGGCGTAAGCAGCTGAATCAAACAAATCTGCACCTAACGCAATGAGCATTGGAAACAACATGGGGTGACCACATCCAAACATGTGAATTGGTCGGTTTTTTGGCAGGTGAGGTATTGTTGCAAGCATGATTTGAACAAGTTGCTTGTAATTTTGTTGTTCCATGATGGGCACGATACCTCCAAGTGGATGAATGGTGAATGGAAATTTCGCCATCTGCATCGCTGATGAAATTCGCAACTCTCGAAAAATACCACCTTGAACGGGTCCGTTGAGCATGGTTGAACCAGCAACTTTGATGCTTGCCGCAGAGCGTTCAACTGTGGTATCTATGCACCGCTTTACCTCCCCTTCCGTCATATCGGGACGTGAAAATTCGTCGAGCATCGTGGCAATATCAACACCGATGTCTCTTTGAAACGCAACAATTTCTTCTGGCCCAACATCGATATCTCCGTACACATAGGATTGAAACGTTCCAGAATCGGTCATGACGACGCCCGGAAAATCAAGAAGGGCGTGTACGCCATGCTTCAATGCTTGTTCTTTGAGATGCTCGTGTTTCGAAATCACATAAGAGTTGGTGATGAGGGCTTGAATTCCATATTTATCCCACATCTCCCTTGGCGTTATGGTTTGAATATTCGGATTGACCACGGGTAGGAGGGCTGGGGTCTCGAGAACACCATGGGCCGTATGTAACAAACCACATCTTGCCCAGCCATCTCGCTGAGTTATCTCGAATTTACCTTGGTCCTGTTCTCTGCAAGGCTTGGGGTTAGCACGAGAACCTTGTTTCCAAGCGACCATGAACCACGCCTAACCGATTGTTTTATTATTCCTATGGAACTTTACATTTACGAATAGTACATTAAAACTTTTGACATGTGTCAGATGTAAAAAATCTATGAAACAAACTCAACATCGCCATGTGTCAAAATAAATTCTCGTCCAAGCTCATCGAAGGTGTCGAGTAGGGATGATGAAAATCGAATTCGCCAGATTTCAACATCATTTTCGAGGTCCCCTTTGATGCCTTGTAAGGTTCCAGGAGCAGCCCCGCATGACAAACATGCTCCCGTCAAATCGAGAACAAAATCAAGTCCATCTGATGCTTGTTCAACCAAATCGACATTCACGCCACCGCCGTGGCCATCAAGTGCTGCCCGCACCGGTCCAAGTCTCGCAAGCAATGCTGGTACGAGATATTCGGTTCCAATGACATCCTGTAACTTTATGTTGCGTAATCGTTCTTCTTCTTGCACATCGACAATTTCGTTGATTCGGCGACTCGCTTCTGCTGCCATCTCCTCTTTGGCTTGGGCGGCGTAAAACGCGACCAAGTCGTCCTCTTCCATGATGGAGTGGAGATGTTCTTACCTATCAAATCTATGACATCGCCTCAAATTGATTTACTGAACGATACTACAACCCTAAATAAAGGAGCATCAGCAGGATAGGTTGATGAAGATGGGCGAGGAAGTGCTTCGAATCGAAAACCTTCACGTTTCTGTTGAAGGTGTTGAAATTCTCAAGGGCCTCACTTTGACCATTCACAAGGGCGAAATTCACGCCATCATGGGTCGCAACGGTGCTGGAAAATCAACGCTTGCAAATGTGATCATGGGTCATCCAGCATACGAGATTACGCAAGGCTCCATCCATTACATGTCAAAGCCGCTTGATGAATTGGAAGTATTTGAAAGGGCAAGAGCAGGAATGTTCCTCTCATTTCAATATCCTGCGGTCATTCCTGGAGTTCAAGTTGGAACATTTCTTAAGAAATCAACGCAAAGTGTCCGCCAAGTCGAACTTTCTGCACGGGATTTTCGTAAAGAACTCAAGGATGCTATGGGGATGCTCAACATGGATTCATCATTCCTGAGTCGCTATGTTAACGATGGTTTTTCTGGCGGTGAGAAAAAGCGGTTGGAAATATTACAAATGCTGCTTTTGCAACCTAAACTTGCCCTGCTCGACGAAACAGACTCCGGCCTTGATATCGATGCGCTCAAGATTGTTGCTCAAGGAATCAATATGGTTGCACCTCTAGCGGGTTGCCTCATCATTACCCACTATCAGCGATTGCTTGACCATGTCAAGCCGGATTATGTTCACGCAATGATCGATGGAAGAATCGTGGAGTCTGGCGGGCCTGAACTTGCAGTAAAACTTGAAGAACAAGGATACGAATGGCTAGAGCAACATCAATGAGGGGATTGGATGAGTGAACAAGCAAGGGATGCAGTCGGTGATTACCGCTATGGTTTTCATGACCCTGAGCATGCCACCATTCGATTCGATAAAGGACTCAGTGAGCAAGTTGTTCGTGATATTTCAGCCCTCAAAAACGAACCTGAATGGATGACTGAGGTTCGAGTGAAAGCATACCACCATTTCAATGAGCGACCAATGCCTAAATGGGGCAATTGCTCTGAATTAAACAACATCAAATTCGACGATGTCACCTATTTTTTACGTTCAAGTAAACAAACAGAAAAAAATTGGGATGATGTTCCTGAAGATATCAAAAACACGTTCAATCGATTGGGCATACCAGAAGCCGAACAGAAGTGGTTGGGTGGCGTTACCGCCCAATATGAATCTGAAGCTGTGTATCATTCCATCCGCGAAGACCTTGAGGCTCAAGGTGTAATTTTTCTTGACATGGACAGTGGCTTAAAGCAGTACCCTGACATTGTCAAAACATATTTTGGAACCGTCGTTCCATATTCTGATAACAAGTTTGCCGCCCTCAATACTGCGGTATGGTCAGGGGGTTCATTCATTTACGTTCCAAAAGGAGTACATGTTGAAATGCCTGTTCAAGCCTACTTCAGAATCAATGCAAAGAACATGGGTCAATTCGAACGAACCCTTATCATCGCCGATGAAGGAAGTTCAATTCACTATGTCGAAGGCTGCACCGCACCAACCTATTCAACCGATTCATTGCACTCAGCGGTCGTCGAACTGATTGCCATGAAAGGTGCAAAAATTCGATACTCAACGGTTCAAAACTGGTCCAGCAATGTTTACAATTTGGTCACCAAACGTGGTGTCGCCTACGAAAATTCAACAATCGAGTGGGTTGATGGAAATATCGGTTCAAAATTGACCATGAAATATCCTTCTGTGTTGCTTCGAGGTGAAGGAGCCCATGCTGAAGTGATTTCAGTTGCTTACGCAGGTGAGGGTCAACATCAAGATGCTGGTGCTAAAGTACACCATCTCGCCCCGAATACAACTTCGAATATTCTTTCGAAATCAATATCGAAAAACGGTGGGCGCTCTTCATATCGAGGTATGCTCCAAGTGACGCCAAAGGCTTCGGGTTGTCGATCAAAAATTGTTTGTGATGCTCTTCTCCTCGACGAACATTCACGTTCGGACACCTATCCTACGATGGAAGTTGGAAACTCGACTGCAGATTTAGAACACGAAGCAAGCGTATCAAAAATTTCAGGAGACCAACTGTTCTATCTGATGAGTCGTGGTTTTTCAGAAAAGGAAGCTATGGGGCTGATCGTTAACGGCTTCTTCGAACCTTTTACTCGTGAGTTGCCAATGGAATATGCAGTCGAACTCAACAAATTGCTTGAATTGGAAATGGAGGGTTCAATTGGATGAAGTATGCCGATATGGCTCCCCCTCCAAGGTCAGAACATCTCTGGCGTTACACGCCTTGGCATTGGATGCACCCCTCAGATATTGAAATCATACCTGATGCCTTACCGATTCGGTTTGAAGCACAAGAACCTGTTGATATGAACACAAATATTTGTGTAGCCTCATCATCCAATGAATATGCACGAGTGTTTCTTCATGAGGTTGCAAAATCCTCCACTATTGTTTCATCTTCAAAAGACAATGAACTCATGAATTTGTATGCTGTAGCCTCGGGTCATGTCGCATGCAGCCACCTCCATTTCAACATCAAACATTCCGTTACCATTCTCCTTCATCTCTCTGGAGAGGCGGACTGGTGTGGACTTCATATCACCTCAAAAATTGCTAAAAACCTCAATGTTTCATTTGCCATTGTGAATGAATTATCGAACACAACAACCTATCTTGAATGCCAAGACTGGGATATCGCCCAAGATTCCTCAGTTGAATTTGCTGGTATAACTCTTGGTGGCTTTAGGACAAAATCCGATATCCGCTCAAATTTGAATGGAAGAGGAGCGAACATGACTCAAGCCATTTCAACCCACGGCATCGGTCAACGACATTCCGACCATCACATCGAAATTCATCACGTCGAGCCACACACAACCTCAAGTTTGTCAGCCCACTCTGCCTGCGATGATGAAAGTCATTTGGTTACTACTGGACTGCTCACGATTGCCAGGCATGCAAATCGAAGCGATGCTGGACAAGTTTTCCGAAACCTCCTCCTCTCACCAAAAGCAAGGGCTGAGTCGCTTCCCGAATTGGAGGTGCTCGCAGATGATGTATCTGCTGCCCATGGTGCAGCAAGTGCGCCAGTTGATGAAAATCAAATGCATTACATGATGTCGAGGGGATTTAGTCCCGCAGAAGCATCGTCGCTCATTGTTGAAGGTTTTCTTACAGCAGCATTCGGTGAAATCAAAAACCCGAGCATCATTGATGCAGTTCGAACCCGATTGACCGTTCACCTTGAGTGCCACATCAAGAGGTGAGAAGTTGAGTATTCGTGAACAATTTCCAATTCTCAAGCGCATGGTCAATGGTTACCCGCTTGTCTATCTCGACAACGCTGCGACAACCCAAAAACCATCAGTTGTCATTAATGCAATGAATGATTATTACACAACCTCAAATGCAAATGTCCACCGTGCAGTTCATACCCTTGCCGGCGAGGCAACCGACGGTTACGAAGGATGCCGAACTGCTCTCAAAAAAAGATTCAACGCGGAGTTTGCGATTCTCACAAGTGGAACAACAGAGGCAATCAATCTCGTAGCACATGGTTGGGGAAGAGCCAATCTAAAGCAAGGTGACGTGATTGTTCTTACCGAAATGGAACACCACTCTGACATCGTACCTTGGCAAATGCTTGCCCAAGAACGCGGTGTTGAATTGAGATATGTCCCCGTTACTCAACAATTTACACTGGATATGGAGGCTTTTACTTATGCACTTGAAGGGGCAAAACTTGCTTGTGTCGTTCATACTTCGAATGTTTTGGGTGTTCGTAATCCACTTGAAGACATCATTGCACTGTGCTCCGAGAAAGGCGTGAGAATCCTTATTGATGCTGCTCAAGGTGTGCCACATACACATCTCGATTTTGCGAATTTCGGAGCAGATTTTGTTGCTTTTTCAGCCCATAAGATGTGTGGACCCACTGGCATCGGAGCCCTATTGGTTCAACCTTCAGCATTTGAAGAAATGGAACCGTTCATGGGAGGAGGCGATATGATTGAGAACGTGTCAATTTCCGGCTCGACATTTCAATCGGATGAGCACAAATTTGAAGCGGGCACGCCAAGAATTGCCGAAGCGATTGGCTGGAAAGCAGCATTGGACTGGTTGGGTTCAATTGATATTGATTCAGAACACGAGCGACTGCTAGGCATAGCACGATATGTTGCGGATGAACTGAGATCGATGGGCATGGATGTGTACGGACGCCATGAGCACCAAGACTCAGCAGTGGTCTCATTCACACATCCAACCATCAACAGTGAAGACATTGCACACTTACTCGACGCAAGAGGATTTGCAGTTCGGACCGGCCATCATTGTGCTCAACCTTTGTTGCAACGACTCGGCCTACTCGGAACTGTTCGGGCATCATTTTATGTGTACAACACCATGGACGAGGCAGAACGATTTATCGCTGAAATGAACGAGATTGTGGAGAAATTCGCATGACATATCCTCAACAATTGTTGGAACTGATCGAGGAATTCAAAGAACTTGGAGACAAGCGAGAGCGTATTGAATACTTATTTGAATTCGCAACCGAAGTCAACGAATTACCAAGGAACGAGTGGACCGATGAGACACGAGTTCGTGGTTGTCAATCCGAAGCACATATTCGAGTGGCTATACATGACAACGCCGTGCATTTTGAGAGTGCCGCAGATGCACAACTTGTACAAGGTTTGATGGGAATCCTCACCATTGCCATCGAAGGACAACCAACTTCGTTGGTGCTTGAATTAACACCTGATTTCGCTTCCGAAATGGGCATTCTCACCTCACTCTCTCCAAGTCGTTCAAACGGATTCCGTAATATGTTTGATAAAATACAGCAAGAAGTACGTAACATCACGGGGTGAAAAAGTGAGTACTAAGGAAGATGTTATGGTTCAACTGGATACCGTAGAAGACCCTGAATTGCACCTCTCAATTGTTGAACTTGGGCTCGTCTACGATGTTCGTTTTGAGCAAAAAGAAGGAAAAAATCACGCTGAAATCGATATCACACTCACTTCACCTGGTTGCCCTGCTGCTCCAGAAATTATGGCTGCAGCGCATCGTGCTGCTCTTCAAGCACATGGTGTTGAATCGGTTCACATCAACCTCGTATGGTCACCAAGATGGGACCCTAAAATCCACGCATCAGAAGACGCAAAAATGGAAATGGGTATTTGGGATTAATCACCAAATGAAAGGTATAATGCTCGCAAAGAGCATGATGATAGGAATGAAGACAGATTCAGTTGTACTTCGTAATCCAGCGAGCAAACTAAATTCTGTGCCTCTCGCAATCTTTGCTTGCATACCTTCCAATCGATTGCCTCGCAGGATAATATTTGCCGATGGAATCGATGTATCGAGGCCGGCTTCTTGCTCATCCAATGTTCTCTTATCTACTGTGCCAAGAGCGTATACTGGGTCTCCACTACACAGCGTCATGACTGTCCATCGATGCTTGCCAATTCTCCATGTATCCAATCTGTCACCCATGTCAATTTCATTCCAAGATCCGACATCAACGAGAATGCCACCTGAACCATCATGTAATATGAAATTTGATTGTTGACTCTCGGACGCAACAGTATGCCAACTACATGATTCTTTACCGTCACTATTTTTTGAACATCGTTCTTCTTCTTCGACCCAATGGAAACTAACCACGCCATCGTAACTTCTGCTTCCCACTGAAAAGTTGAGCGTGCTTGAGTATGGTCGAACTTGACCTACAAGTTCTGCAGAACCTACGGCAACACTTCTCACTCGACTTGTTGGAGTGTCGATAATGTTATGCAGTAATTTCCATTTTCGTATTGAGGTGAGGGTCCAACCAAGAGCAAAAAGAACGAGAATATACTTTCCTAGGTCACCCATGAATGCTCCAATAACATCGGTGTCTCTTGCGTTCAAATCAGCAACCAGCCACACATTAAACAACACAAAAATCGAACCACAGATGCTGTAGAGGGTGAATGTTGCTGGATGAGGCGTTCCAATGGTGGTTGGATGTTCGGCAATGGTCCTCCCATCACCATCAGGTCCATACTTTGTCGGTGTCCATGAATCAAATGTTGGGGGGGCTAAAATCCAGTCTTGATTGTCGACATTTCTAAATGTCTTTGTGGATAATGAATATCCATTGCCATCGTAGATTATACTTGCACTTTTTGTTCTTTCCTTCCTAACTTTTCGAATGTTTTTTGCAAGTGAAGGAGGTGTCACCAACATCAAGATAAGTGCACCCAATGACATCAGCATCATTGCAGAACGTTGTGCATTCTCTCGTTGAGTGACTTCGGGAAGCTCCGAAGGGTACTCTGACATCGAGAGAATCGTGAATGTTTCACCTTGCTTCAAGACAAACAAACGAACATCATCACCGCTTCCAATGTCCTCATCACAGACATTGGCTACATTATATTCTGGATTTAGATTGTGAGTGTACCACGTACCTGTAAAAGCGGATGTGCCAATCGCGAACTGAATTTTTGAATCGACGATATTCGCGTGGTATTGTGTCTCTCCTTCATCATTGGTTGTGCAGTATCGTTCAATCATTTTCCCGCTTTCAATCGTTGCAACCGTTGTAAAATACGCTCCAGTTTGACCATCGAAGCCTTTGCCTAATTCTTGCTCTTCAAAATCGGAGGTATCAAATTCAGTTGATGTGGTGATGCTCTCAGCATCAGCGGTTTGAATGACATCTGGAATAGATAAACTTGACAAAAATAACAGCCCAGCAATGATAAAAAGGAGTAAACCGAAAACGTATCCGATTCGCCCCCATTTATGAGGAAAGGTGAATTCAAAAAAATGGTGCTGTATCGAAGATTGTCGCAATTCAGCCGCATCTTTGTCCATACCTTGCCCTGTTCAATCCTTCATTTAAGGAAATCTTCAATATTGAGTCGTATGAATTATTTTTTTATCGTGAACCCAATATACGACATGGTTGTAGCCATATCATGGTCAGGAAAATTATCCTTGTCGTCTTCCTCTTCATGATAATGCCCCTGACGGGCTGTATTGACCCCGAAGAAGGCAAAACTGCGGCCGCATCCATCACATTCCTCGATTTGGACAATGAGTCCCCTTCAATGCAAATTGCACGCGGGGTTGTTTCCACCGTTCAACTTGAGTCAAAAAGGAGTTTTACAATCACTCCAGGTCCCGCAATTTATCTTCTCGATGAAAACAGGGTCCACAGAGTGGGTGCCCTCGACTTCGATGCTACAACAACTTTGGTTCATTTTTTGGCCTTAGACACATTACGGGATATGAGTCACCTCCAACTTCAAAGTGGTGATCTTGAAGTAAATCTCTCCCTAGAATTCATCGATGATGGGCTTGGTGTTGTCGATGGCGAAAGGGCGTACGATACCATCGACTACATTACATCAAATTACAACAATCGCTGGTGTGCCAGTGCTTCTCTTCACGAAGGTGGTCAAAATTACGAAATCGCTGCAGAAGCAATGGCCGAAGACATGAGAGAAATGGGCTTTGATTTTGTTGAGGTCACACGATATGATGATGACCCGGATCAACTCAATGTTGTGGGTTACAATTGGGGTCGTGTGAATCCTGATGAATACATTGTTGTGGGTGGCCATTTCGATATCGCCTATGTCTTCACCCCTCCAGGCGGTGGTACAAATGAAGGAGCCAACGATGATACCTCTGGCTCAACTGTTTCTCTTGAAATGGCTCAAGCCCTTGCAACCATGGAGTTTGACCACACCGTCGTTGCAGCACTCTGGTCCTGTGAAGAAGAAGGTTTGCTCGGTAGTTCAGCCTATGTCGCTCATTTGCCAGAAAATGTCACAGTAAAAGCGTACATGAATTTTGACATGGTTGCACTCAACTATCCAATCATACCACCACCAGGCTACGGCCCGTACGAACTTTCAATCAGTATCGCTGGAGCCAACGATGAACGTATGAATCGAATGATTGATTGGGTTGCATCCACGATACAAGATGACCTTGCATACGAGTGGACCGACGCAAATAGAGTCTACTGGCAAATTGCTGAATCGTGTGCATCTGACCATTGTTCATTCTTTAGGGCCGGCTTCCCAACCTTCAATTTCTTCTCACCCGGTGGAGAGATTTCATTTTGGCAAGAATGGCATTCACCTTCGGATACACTTGAATTTATGACGTTAAAAGCAGGAGGGCAACCCCAAATGGCAAGTGGATTCAACACACTTGTGTGGATTGCTCTTTCACTCTTTATTCAAGTCGATAATGCAGACGATTTCTATGGAAACTGGTATGATGAGTAAGAACAAATGTATGACCTCAACGTAGCCGTTCTGCAATCATTTGTGCAAGTTCTTTGTCTTGTTTGAACCACTTGTCATACATTGATACCTGCCAACGGATAACAAAGAAGAGAAGAATGAAGTAGAATATCCAATCTCCAAGTTTCCCACCCAATCGTTCGGGAATTTCGGTAAGAATAAGTCCATCAAAGAGTATACACAGAATAAGAAAAAAAGTTCTTTTGAGAAGATGTGACCAAGATTCTGCTTCTTGAGCAAGAATTCCAGCGACACGCTTTCGCCTTCTGTCAGCACTTCTGTCGATGACTCGAACCAAAGCAGAACGCCGCCCTTCTGAGCCTTCGACCCAATCAGGACGATCCTCATCGGGACGCATTTCACTCCTCCTCATCACTCGATTGACTCTGCTTTTCCATAGAAATTTTAAGCAATCCATCCACAAGGACAAGGGGGTCTTCCACGGGGAAATGACAAGCTACACTGTGACCTGGTCGGATTTCGTTAAGTTGTGGTTCATCAACATCGCAAGTTCCCTTCACTGCGATTGGACAGCGAGTATGGAA
>JAUREO010000016.1 GCA_030827365.1 Candidatus Poseidonia sp.
ACTAAGAAGCCCGTTTCAGAAAAAACAATTGGAAACTGGAGATGTGGTTCATGCTTGTGTCGACCTACAATTTGTCGTTGGTCGAATTCAAGATTGCAACAGTGATGAATTCGTCGTGGAGTGGGAACATCCGCTTTACATTCGCGGCCAAGATGCACCATCAGTACTTTTAGCTCAGCTCGACTCCAAACCAAGAATCATGGGGTCATGCACCATTGAACTTAAGCAATAATCGGCTCAAGTTTTGACCACTTGGAATGCTGGCCTTGTCGCATAATTCAACGGTGGTTTGATAACCTCCAACGCCTCGCTCAACTTGGGATGCACGGAGAAGGGTACGTCGAGTATCCAAACGAAGATGGAAGCAAAGAACTGATTCACAATCTACGCTTGGATGACTCCATTCGCAGGGTAAAATTGACCTTGGATGAGCGTATGCTGAGCATTGAACAGCAGTATGGGGCAAACATCGATATCCATCTCAATCATATTGCTCGACTCCAACATCATTCAAGTCACCTCGTTCCACTCTGGACATTTGTTCCGGCGCTTGTCTCAATTTGGGCTGGATGGAGAATCGTCACTGATGTGATGATTCAAATCGCACTCATCGCCTTTGGCATGTCTTTTATTCTTGGAAGGTACATCACAAGCAAACCAACACTCACCATACAAACCAAGGATTTGGATGATTATTCGTTGTACGGTAACGATGCCGAACTTTTGCGTCTGTTTAATTTGATGCGCCGGCTGCAAGATGGACAAAGTCTCGAACAAGCACGTTTAGGTCTTGAAATGCTTGAACGGGGGCATTCCATTTCGATACCCGAACCAAACCCCACGGTGGTTCAACCTTCAACCTCGATTGGCGCCTTCTTGCATGAAGATGAAGAGGGCACAGAGATAGAGGATTTCTTGCCGGATTGGAGCCCACTTGATACCGATGACCTCAGGCCGGTGACAAGATTTCCTGACGACCACAGACCCCAACCTGTTTCACATCCGGTCCTTGTTCCTCATTCTTGGCAAATACCTTCTCACCCAGCTGCCGTTCAGGTTCCAATGTACCAGCAAGAACATCATGCCTACATGTCGACCATTCACACACCACAGGGTTTCTTACCTTCTTACATTACGGGAAACAAATTCCATACACCTCAACAACATCAGGAACAACTCGAACCAGAGGTCCCTGAATTTGACGATAACATTCTCGAAGCGGAATTGTTTGAATTTGATCTTGATGAAGACGCTTCTTCACCGGTTGAGCCAACACCAAAACAGAAGAACGCAGTCCTACGGCCAAGATCACGAGGGGTTGAATCTCAACATCTCTTACGAAAGAAAGTTCGACGGCAACCTCCGCAAAAAATGCGAGGTGCGAAAGCAATGATCAACAGTATGGGGCAACGTCTTCGGAACACTGCATCATTGTTGTCAAATAGGGCGGCATCACACAATGGAACAAATCATCACTCATCTTCAACAGCTGCACGACTTCATCAGCGTTCTCAAAACAACGCTAGTGACGCTATGGAACAACTGTCAAATGAACTATCAGAAAATACCATGGACCAAATCAAAGCACGGATTTCAAGACGGCAAGAAGTCATGAATTCACTTCAAAATCAACCTCGAGACGACCTTGATTTGGCCTCGTTTGGTGAACTACAAGCCACATCTCCGAGGGCGCATGTACGAATTCGCTCCATCGATGAAATCAATGACTGAGTCCTTGTTCATACTTCTCGAGTTGTCGATTAAATTCTTTAAAAGTCAATGTTTGAAGGGCATGTGTTCCAAATGTTGTGAGGTTTTGACTTGCTGTAACGGTAGCAAACTTCATTGCATTTCGTAATTCATCTACCCCAACTTTTCCGTCACCAAGCGATAAGCGTGCTGCGAGTGTACCTGCAAAACTATCGCCACAGCCTGTTGGGTCAATCGATTGAGAGGGTGCATGGCTTGGCAATTCAATGATGTCACCATCAAGCCATGCCACAGAACCTTGACTGCCCTTTTTGATGACAAATATCTTGTGACCAACCTCCTGTTGAAGTCGCTCGATGGAAGGTATGATGTGTTCTCCTTCGGTGAGTTGAAACAATTCTCCTTCATTGATGATAATAACATCAACGCGTTGCATGACATTGATGAGTTCATCTCGGGCAATGGAGATCCACAAATTCATCGAGTCGAGAATTTTCAAGCGGCAAGATTCGATTTGGTCAAGCACAGAGGCTTGAATCAAAGGATGAAGATTAGCACAGAACACAATTTTTGACGTTTTGTAATGCTCGGGAATCTTGGGTGTGAAGTGTTCAAAGACATTGAGTTCGGTCAACAGCGTCTGTGCCTCATCCATTTCTCCTTCGTATTTTCCAGACCACCTAAACGTCTCACCTTCGGAAACCTCCAATCCTTGAATGCAAATTCCCTTGTTGGAGAGCATCTCTTTGTGGTGGTGTCCAAAATCTTCTCCAACAACACCAACGATTCGTGTTGGTCCTTGCCCACCAGACTGCAAATGAAATTGGCAAGCAAGCGAACCATACACGGCTGAACCGCCGAGTTCATTTTCGACAGAACCTGCAGGTGTTTCGACGGAGTCAAAGGCTATCGAGCCTACGAGGAGGACGCTCATGAATGACGGTTAACCAAGTAATTCTTGATGGTTGTCAATATATTGGATGGTGATGTTACCATCGTTGTAATCCTTCTCATCCATGATACGACGATGAAGTGGGATGAGGTGTTCGACCCCAGTGATGACCGTTTCATCCAAAGCGGTTTTCATTCGAGCAATAGCGTCCTCTCTATCTTTACCCCATGTCAATAATTTTGCCAAAAGGGAATCGAAACAACCTGGCATATCGTAGCCTGGATGTGCATGTGTATCGCATCGAATGCCGTACCCTGATGGGAAATGACACTCCCACAGACGACCGGGGCTTGGAATGAATTCTCTTGGGTCTTCAGCATTCAAACGGCACTGAACTGCATGTCCTCGCCATTCGATATCCTCTTGCTTCAGAGGTAAGGATTCACCCTGTGCAACCCGAATGCCTAATTCGACTAAATTATGACCAGTAATCAATTCAGTGACCGTATGTTCAACCTGAACTCGCGGATTGACTTCGAGGAAGTAAAAATCGCCATGGGCATCTCGGAGAAACTCAAATGTTGCAAGTCCTTTGTACCCAACTGATTCAGCACCCTTGCAAACGAGTGACCCGATTTCTGCTCGCTTTGCATCATCAAGCCACGGCCCTTCCTCAATCAATTTTTGATGACGTCGTTGAATCGAACAAAATCGTTCGCCAAAATGAATGGCATTTTTTCCGTCGGCAAGAACTTGGAATTCCACATGTTGTGCTCCTTCGATGTACTTTTCGACAAACACTCGCTCATCACCGAAAGCCGACTTTGCTCTTGATTGGCATAATTTGAGTGCACTCTCAAATTCACTTGCTTTGCTCACGATTTGCATGCCGATGCCCCCCCCACCTGCTGCGGCTTTGATAATGACGGGATAGCCTATGTCATCAGCAAGAGCACTTGCGACTCCAGCTTCCGAAATAGGCTCAGACGAACCCTTTGCAGTGGGCAGTCCGGCCGCTTCCATGGCTGCTCTTGCCTCGATTTTGTCACCAAGAAGCGTGATAACATCTGCTGAAGGACCGATGAAAGTAATGCCTTCTTCCTCGAGCCTTCTGACGAAATTTGCATTTTCGGCTAGAAATCCATACCCTGGGTGAACAGCATCGCACTTCAATTCCTTTGCTGCTGCGACAACAGATTCGATGTCGAGGTAAGAGTCGAGGGGGTTTGGCCTGGAATTATCGTAAGCGAAATCAGAAAGACGAACTGGAAGCGAAAGTCTGTCTTCACGACCATGAATAATCGCCGCTTCAATACCCATATCCCTTAGGGTGCGAAGGATTCGCAGAGCAATCTCGCCTCGGTTTGCAATGAGCACGCGTTTGAACGCCATGCTACCTGCGAAGTCGAACATGTCTATGATGAAAGCGGTCAATTCTTGACAGGTTTTCTAGGTTTTTTAGCCCAATGAACAAGCATCATTGATACTTAATCCATTCGACCTGTGAATCGCGTTGACGATACCAGTGCATGCCTTCGTTGGTGTACCACTCAAAGCCATGCTCATCGTATGATGTGGGTTGTTGGTCAACAGAAGGCGTGAATTCAACAGGTGCTCCTGAGAAGTCTTGTATGGCGATGCTTTCTGCCGAAGGTTCATTCAAAGCAATCTCAAAGCCTTCATCTTGAGCATAGAATTCCTGGTCAAATCCACTTTCCACATTCAAGTCGCCATCAGTAATCGTTTCTGGGGTTCTTTGTTTCAACATTCGAACTGTAAAGACTGAGCCTCCAAGGAAAGCAAGGATGACAAAGAATGCAAGAGTCAGCATTTGAGAAGAAGTTCCAGAAGTCGATGTCACTACCTCATCTTCTTCTTGCTCTTCCTCTTCGATATCTGATGAAATCGTTCTGGATAGCAGATGGCTACCTGATTCGATATTCAGCACTTGATTATACGGATTTTGTCCATAGATTGACCATGTATACGAAAGGTTGAGGTCGCTTGAACCGTTGAGCAGGACAAGGGTCATCGAAGTGGTTTGGCCGGGAAGAAGTTCGATGGGTTGATTCGAGGCAAGGGAGGACAACGAGTGATTGAATCCTGCTGTTGCCTTTGTGGCACCGTTATTGATCAGTTGACAAACAACGAGGTCCAATTGGTCGGTGTCAGTGGTTGCAACATTGGTTGATTGACACATGGCATCAATATCAATGATGAAAGCCGATGAAAAATCGAGTTCAAAGGTTGTTGTCTCACATTCATTGGGGGCCTGGCTGTCGCAAGCGGCGACCTCAAACGTCATCAGTGAAGATGTGGGTTCTCCAATGTCGAAGGCTTGCATAAACACGCCACTATTGAGTGCTACAACTTCGCTCCAAACTTCATCAATCGATGAAACAGTGACCGTTCCCATACCGCTTTTCCAGAGGAGGTTGCCGCTCAGTTCAATCGAAGTTGAGTTCAACGCCTGTAAAGCAACCTCACCCGTGACAAGAGGCGGTTGAATATCGAATGCATAGGTCGTTGCTCCGATGTACACATCGTTACCTTGGTCGTCAATGAGGTACACGTGAATGAAATACATCCCATTATCAAGACCTGCGAGGTCAAATTGAAGAGAAGTCGTGGTTTGCGATGTCTGCAGAATTGATTTGTTTCGCACTTCATCGCTTTCGTCGTGGATTGAAACCCAACCTGAAGAGGTTTCTCCGATGTTTCCGAGCCATTCGATTTGAACGTCGAGCACATCATTCAACTGGAGTTGTTGGTCGTATGCGACACTTAGAATCTGAGGGGCACTTGCATCTATCAATGTAATTTCAGCATCAGCCCCTTCCAAAAGACCATTCGTATCTGAAGCGAGAAGACCATTTGATTCAGCCATGTTGACTTCGATGGTCCAAACTCCAATATCTTCTCTCAACGGTGTCCAGTCGCCTCGGTAAGAGGTGGAAGATTCATTCCATTGAAGTGTTAACTGCTGTGTCTGCCCACCTTGTTTTTGCATAGATAAACCAACTTGAAGGTCGGACCTGTTGAAGGCTGACGTGACATCAAACTCAAAATTAGACTGTTCAACTTCCCAAATACTGTCGGTTTGGGTTCCAGATAGGAAGGTTGGTCCAGTGATAGAAAGCGATGTTGTTTCGGGTGCAGCAGGATGAATCGTCATAGAATACGTAGGATTGACTGGCTGTTCATTGCTATTGGAATCCACCATACGGAACGTCATGTTGAGTGTGTGAACATGTACTGGGTCAAATGACGAAGTATCAAAGTTGAGGTAATAGGCTTTCAAAATAGAGGTGTATGAAAGGGAAATAGCGTTTGAATAGCCGTCGCTCTCCTGCCAGTCGGTTCCAAGGTATTCAACTGTCAAGTCATCCTCTTCGGCCTTGTCAAACAAGATGATGCTGAACGTGTCTCCAACCCTTACATTCGGCATTGACACAACGCCCTTACGGTGTTCGATCGAGAGCACCTCAGGAGCGATATCATCGATATAGTCAAGACTGACCATTGAAAGCGTGTAATCAAAATTGGGAGAACCGGTTGGTTGCACTTGGCCTGTGACTGAAATCGGGTGAGAATAGTCTGTTCCAAGACAGGTTTGTGCTGTTGAAAGATAGATTGAACCACACGCATTCACGACGGCGTTGTTGACCGCTGATGTGAGGTTGACTTGCGTATCGATAGAGTACGGTAACCAAAGGTCAGAAATTTCAATCGAGGTTGGACCGGAGAAATTCAAGTCGATGAGAAGGGTTCTCCATTCAAGTCCATCAGCACCCATCCAGGTGTCTTGGAAGTATTGATTGTTGAGCGTTTGGTGGTCAATCACGACATCGACACCTTCGTTGCGATGGGACATCGTTGCGTTCACCACTTCGCTTGCACCGATGCTTGCACCTTGAAAGACCGTACTTCCAGCAGAATTGTCCCAATTCATCCAAAATCGAATGTCCTCAAGTATGGTCGCATCTCGTGGCAGATGGATGCTCACCGCATGATTTTGACCCGATGTGTTGTCTTGAATTTGGTCGACAAATCCCAATGATGTTTGTTGAAGAGCAAAGGAAGAAGGTTGGCCATCGTAGGATACTTTGGCGTTTGAGAGGGTGGTCCATTGTGATGTTTCGACCTGTATTGAGGATAATGTTGGAGATGCACTACCAGTACGATTGAAGGTGTATGCAAACTGAACCCATTTCATTCGGTGATACTGTGTTGTTGAAAGATTCGTATCTTGCCAAGTACTCCAATCCGTGAACGATGCATTCGTGCCGTTGATAGTCCATCGATACTTGACGTCTATTCGAGCGTTTGAAGGAACAACTGCTTGATGGTTAACGGTGACTTCGGAGAGCGGGCTAGTTTGAAGTTGAATGGGATGAGTGATAAATGAGCCGACGTTCGTCGTCAAATTTGATTGAGAAACATAACCTTGCCAAGTTTGGGTTGAGACAACGCCATTTGAACCGGATGTCCCGTCAACACCATCAACGCCAGTGCCGTACTTGAGTCCTTTACTGCCACCGGCTCCACCGAGGGCTTGAATTGCACCGCTGTTGGACAGACCTCCTGATTGAGTGCGTACGATGATGCGTCCACCAGCACCTCCGCCGCCGCCGTCCCCGCCATCATACATGCCGAAACCGGGGCCATTTTGGGCGCCGTCAGCACCATCACCGCCATCGCCACCATCACTTTTGATAGAACCATATGTACCTACAGCGAGGGTGTTGGTTTGAATGAAAATAGACCCACCTGAGCCTCCACCGCCGCCGGAACCACCTGGTCCAGTTCCAGATGATGCTTGACTTCCTGCGTCACCAATGCCACCGTTGGCTTGAATACTACCGTTGACGTAGATTGCGTCCGCAAAAATTCGAATGTAGCCTCCGCCGAGACCGCCAGAAACTGCAGAATGGTAACTACTCGAGACACCACCACCTTGGCTACCACGTTCAGAACCGTTGCCGTATGAAGAACCACCTGAGCCTCCATTGGTTCCACCACCGGCACCTCCTGCACCACCGTGGCCTGCACCACCACCGCCATCGTTCCGTCCGTTGCTCGGTGTCGTGGTGCTCGATCCAACACCCGTGCCACCAGTAATGAGGTCATCAGCTTCAATCATCGAGCCTTGTTCAACGATGAGAGTGTTGACATAAATGGTCAAATCGCCGTTTGCAACAATCTTACCACAAGAAGCAATTCCACAACGTAGTTCGAGTGTTGAATAATTATGCGTCCCCGACCAAGTGACCGTGTTGAACAATTGAGAGGAGTTGGAGCCAGCACCAGGAGGTCCGCTGCTGGTCGACATCAGTTGAATGGCACTACCATCGCTGACTGTATCCGTCAACGTTCCGTTGAGTGTGCCCGAAGCTACTGAAAAGAGTTGAGAGGTGGTGATCTTTTGACCTTCAAGAGCCACATTCATTGTTCCATCTTCAAGCCTGTATCCTGGCTCGAGTGGAAGGGAGGCAATTGGATTGTTCCCTACAATTTGGGACAATTCACTTGCACCGTTAGAAAATGCTGTCCTTGAACGCTGGTCGACCTGCTCGGTTGAATGTTCATCAAGAATTTCAACGGCTCCATCAAGAACTTGGAACCATGACATGCTGACCATCATGAAGGCAATGAAAAGCATCATTGCGTTGGCTTTCTCCATAACTCATCTACCATGCATATGCTATGAAAGTATATCGTTTTGAATTCACTTTGATCAACAACCTCCAAAGAGGTTCAATTTTTATTTCAATTAGTTCATGAATTTGGATTAATATCTCACTTTTTGACGAGTGATTGTTCTCCATATTCGTTGTAGTGGGTCATAATATCGGTCCACCACGCGCTCCTTCAGTGGAATGATTGCGTCGTCAGTGATGTGAATTCCTGCAGGGCAGACTTCAGTACAACATTTTGTAATATTACAATATTCGACACCAAAGTCTTTCTTGATTTCAGGAACACGATCTTCGGTATCGAGTGGGTGCATTTCGTATTGTGCCAAACGCACAAGATTTCGAGGGCCTGCAAATGCATCGAACAATTTGTGGTCTCGCAGGACGTGACATGTGTTGACGCAGAGGAAGCATTCGATACATTCTCTGAAGTGTTGCACTCGGTCAGCTTCCATTTGGTTGAATTCCCAGTTCATTGTTTCAGGTCCGTTAATTGGGGCAATCTTCTGGGCGATGTCATAATTCCAAGATACGTCGGTGACCAAGTCTTTGATGTGTGGGAAAGTTTTCATCGGTCGAATTTCAACTGCCTCCCCTGAGGGACGTTCTTGCACAATATCGCTCATTCGCGTCATGCACATCAAACGGGGTTTTCCGTTGATTTCAGCGGAACACGAACCGCATTTTCCCGCTTTACAGTTCCATCGAACTGCCATATCGGGTTGTTGTTCGTGCTGAATTCGGTGAACGCAATCAAGGACAACCATGCCTTCGTCGAGTGTAATCTCGTACTCTTCCATCGTGACATCATCACCCTCTCCGCGGGCAATTCTGAATTTTTGGTCACGGCCTTTGAGGGACATCACTTCCCACCTCCAAGTTCTGCAGCACGTTCTTGTATCATCATCTTCACTTCATTGAGTGCCTCTTCCAAATCACTTCGGAGTGCTTCGACCTTCTCTTGACGGACTTTGATTTCTCCCCCTTCCATCCAGATAATGTTGAGGTGCTTGCCCCAGTAATCGTCTTCCGGAGTGGGGAAATCGTCTCGGGTATGGCCACCTCGACTTTCTTCTCGAGTAATGGCCGCAAGAGCAGCGACCTTGGAGATATCCGCCATGTTGAGCAAATCAAGAGCTTGGTGCCATCCGGAATTGTATTTCTTTGAGGTTCCCGAAGATGTTGCCATGGCCCTTTGTTTGAAGGAATCAAGTTCTTCGAGGGCTTCTTTAAGTTCGGACTTGGTTCGAATAATACCGACTTTTTGTTGCATCATCTCACGCATTTCATCGTAAATGACACCGGGATTTTCACCGTCACCTCGGTTGAGTGGGGCGAGAATATCGTAGCAGGCCTGTTCGATCTGCTTCTCATCAAATCCTGGTTGAGCAAGGTCGGAGGCACGCTTAGCAGCATGCTCACCTGCTCGCTTTCCAAACACGATGAGGTCGGACAGCGAATTACCACCGAGTCGATTTGCACCGTGCAGACCTGATGCAACTTCACCACATGCATAGAGTCCAGCGATTGTGGTTTCTTGGGTTTCTGCATCAACTCGCACCCCACCCATGACGTAGTGAGCGGTTGGTCCAACTTCCATGGGTTCCTTCGAGATATCGACGCCTGCAAGTTCTTTGAATTGATGATGCATGGATGGTAATTTCTTGAGAATGGCTTCTTCGCCACGGTGCGAAATATCGAGGAAGGCCCCGCCGTGAGGTGACCCCCGACCTGCTTTCACCTCGGAATTGATGGCTTTTGCAACAACGTCTCGAGTCAGCAATTCAGGAGGGCGACGCACAGTGGCGAGTTTGCCACTCACGACTTCCTCGACCCACTGGTCGGATTCTTCAATGGTTTCTGCATGGTCACCACGGAACATCTCTGGAACATAATCGAACATGAATCGATGACCTTCGCTATTCGTAAGGCGACCACCTTCACCACGCACACCTTCGGTCACGAGGATGCCACGAACAGAAGGGGGCCACACCATGCCTGTTGGGTGAAATTGAACGAATTCCATATCTCGAAGTTCTGCCCCAGCCCAAAGGGCCAAAGCATGACCATCACCTGTGTATTCCCAAGAACCAGAACATACAGACCAACAACGCGTGATGCCACCGGTCGCAAGAACGACAGATTTTGCTGAAAAGGCGTGAAGGTCACCACTCACACGGTCGTACGCTACGCATCCAGTGACTCGGTCACCCTCTTTAAGCAAATGCCGAACGGTATGTTCCATGAAGATATCAATGCCTTCGTGAATACCTCGTTCTTGGAGCGTTCGAATGATCTCAAGACCTGTAGCGTCGCCGACGTGAGCCAGTCGGGGGAAGGTATGACCGCCAAAATTTCGCTGGTTGATGAGGTTTTTTGGCGTACGGTCAAACACCGCACCCCACTGTTCAAGTTCACGAACTCGGTCGGGGGCTTCTTTGGCATGAATCTCAGCCATTCGCCAATTTGCAAGCCATTTGCTACCCTTCATGGTATCGTGAAAATGAACTTTCCAACCATCCCTCGGGTCAGCATTCTGCAGTGCTGCAGCACAACCACCTTCGGCCATAACCGTGTGTGCTTTTCCGAGCAAGGATTTGGTGATCATTGCCGTTTTTGCACCTTGGCGTGCAGATTCGATGGCAGCGCGTAGACCTGCTCCGCCAGCTCCGATCACAACAACATCGTATTCATGTTTGGAATATTCATGAGCCATCGTATCATCCCCACAAAATCAGGGCTTTATCCTGAAGTCCGCCATACTCTCGGCTGACGGCAATCACCCACAGGTCGCCGAGGAAAACAAAGGCAAGGGAGGTCCAAAACCAAAATCCATGCGAGCGGTTGAGAATAGAAATTCGCTTGAACATTTTTCCACGGAGTCGCGATATGCCCGTCGTCCAGCGGTCGAGTGCACCTCCTGCAACATGCCTCAAGGCGTGACATGAGGTGACGTACATCGTCAATAAAAAGGCCTCAATGGCCATCACAAATGTGCCGATTGTAAGGCCAAATCGGCCACCTGAAAATGTCATTGTATGGGTCACATCCCACCACTTAATCAAGAGGATAATCATGGCAGCATACAGAAAATAGCGGTGTAGATTATTGATGATGAACATCCTTTTCTCACCTTTGTAACCAATCATTTTGTTGATGTTCGGCTCATCGACCCAACATCCAGTTGGGCTTGCGAAAAAGGTACGGTAGTATACTCGACGCATGTAATAACACGTACCACGAAATCCAAATGGAATCCAAAGCACAAGAATAGCAGCATTCACCCAATCCGGATGTTGCCATGTGTTGAGGTCAAAGAGACTCCACTCGAGGATGTTTGGAGAAAAAATAGGCGAGGTCACGGTGTTGCCTTGAACAGAATACTCAATGGCATAGTTGTTCGAAGGCGAATAATAGAACAAGCGAAGGGCGGTGTAGACGAGGGCGGCAGTGAGGGCAACGGCCATGGCGACCGGTTGACTCCACCAATTATCGACTCTATTTGTTCGTCCAAGACCGTTTAGTACAGGGAGTTTGATTCCTTCGCCCATGTTCTTACCTCAGTGATGTCATTGTTCCGTGTATGCGGGGGTCTTTGAGGTTCACTCTTTCACCATGTCGATTTTTTAAGGCTCAAGCCAGTTGCGTCCAATCAATTTGGGCTTCCACCATTTCGATTTCATCGACGTCCATTTGAGCAAGTTGAAGTTTTCCGGACAACTCATCGTTGACTGCGTGCCAATACGAGTAGGCTTCAATGACCCAAATACCCGATTCTCTGGTTCCGTTCCCTGAGCCTTTCACTCCGCCAAATGGTAAGTGAGCTTCCGCTCCGGTGGTTGAATTGTTGATGCTTGTCATACCTGCTTTGATTCCGATTTTGTATTGATATGCCTCCATTCTATCGTTGGTGTAAATCGAAGAAGAAAGACCGTAGGGGCTTGCATTTGCAAGATGTAGAGCATGCTCAAAGGATGTTGCTTTTACGATGGTGACGGCGGGTCCGAAGATTTCTTCGTGGAAACATCGCATTGATTCATCGACATCAACAAAGACATGAGGCCACATGTAAACGCCTTCTTCAGCAACCCCAAGGAAATTCTCGGGTGCATTGTCGGACTGGATTCTTCCTTTTCCGAACAGGTGTGTAGCACCGTCTTCTTTGCACATTTCCACACCTTTGAGGAAATCGTTAGCGTACTTCTCTGAAAGCATCGGCCCGTAGAGTACATTGTCGTGTCGAAGTGAGTCACCGATTCTAGTCGACTTGACCTTGGCCATGAAACGTTCAAGGAATTCGTCGTAGATGCTTTCGTGAACGATCAGGTTTCCAAGCGAAGTGCATCGTTGACCTGCTGTACCAAATCCGGCCCAGTACGCCCCCTCGACAGCATTATCCAAATCTGCCGATGGCATGACAACAAGTGGATTTTTGCCACCGAGTTCAAGGGAACACGAGACCAAGTTTCGTCCGCAAACTTCACCGATCATCTTTCCAACTTCTGTTGAACCCGTAAACGAGATTTTGTTGACCTTGCCTTCATCAACCGCATCGATGAGGTACTGACCAGCACCGCTTCCTTTGCCGTGAACAAGATTGATGACGCCGTCTGGAAGGCCTGCTTGATGCATAATTCTTGCAAGGGCGAAAGAGAGCATCGGGGCATCTTGTGGGCTTTTCCAAACACAGGTATTACCGCACATGATGGCAGGGATCATTTTCCAAAATGGAACGGCTGCAGGAAAATTGCATGCGTTAATGATGCCACAGACACCAAGTGGTCTTCGATAGGTGAACAGCTCTTTATTTGGTAGTTCAGAATTCACAGTTTGACCATACAATCTTCGTCCTTCAGACTGGAAAAAAAGACATGTGTCGATGGCTTCTTGAACTGACCCCGCAGATTCTTTGAGGGTTTTTCCAATCTCTCGCGTTTCGAGGGCAACGATAGCATCCTTGTGTTCAATGAGCAGCCTGCCCATGTTCCCGATGATTTGTCCACGAGTGGGTGCTGGCGTTGCTGCCCAGGCGGCAAATGCTTGCCGGGCTGCAGCGAGGGCGTCGCTTACATCACTTCGAGTCGATTGTGGAAAGACGCCGACCACATCATCGAGCCAACCGGGGTTTCTCGATTCGAAGGTTGAGCCATCAGATGCCGAAGTGAGTTGGCCATTGATAATGTTGTAACCTTGAACTGTAGGTTTTCCACTGGGGTTTGTTCGCTCGACGAAATCAAGTTGTGCTTCTAAAATATGGACCATGTCCATACCCAAATCGAAGGGTATTTTGAATGTGATGTGGATATTCTATGAGAGCAAAACATGGGGTTTATACAACACCCAATAAATTCAAAACTTGACCCGTGGAAGAATTGGGGAGGGACAGTTCAAATAGGGTCGGATACTAAAGGTAACGAGGCGATAACATGGCAGACGAAGAAGAAGGAATTTCATTACGAGTTTCAAAAGCAATACCTTCGGACGTTGGACACGGAAGGGCAAGAATTGCGGCAGATGCTGGCCTTGACCTCAAACCGGGTGATATCGTCGAGATATCTGGTGACGAACGTTCAACCGCAGCAATTTACTGGAGGAGTCGTCCTGAGGACTCAAAACTTGACATCATCCGAATCGACGGAATCATTCGAAAAAATGCTGGTGTGAGTCTATCCGACCGTGTCACAGTACGAAAGGTCAATGCCAAAGACTGCACAAAATTGACCATCACTCCAGTCATGGCCAATAAACAGAAGGTCAAATTCGGTCCTGGTATCGAGGGATTCGCACGAAGGGGCCTTGCAAAGCGACCAGTCGTTGCTGGTGACAGAATTTTTATCCCCGGCATGACGCTTTTCGCTGAAGCACTTCCGTTTGCCGTTGTATCCACGGTACCAAAGGGTATCGTCAAAGTGACCAACCAAACTGAAATTGTCATTAAAGATGAAGCGGTTGCCGAAGAAGAACTTGGACAATCTGAAGGAATTACCTACGAAGATGTAGGTGGCATTGGTCAGCAGTTGCAGAAAGTTCGTGAAATGATTGAACTGCCACTCAAGCACCCTGAGTTGTTTAGAAGACTTGGGATAGACCCACCAAAAGGCGTTTTGCTACATGGGCCACCCGGCACTGGTAAAACCATGATTGCGAAAGCAGTTGCTACCGAAGTCAACGCCCACTTCAAGAGTATCAACGGGCCAGAAATTATTTCGAAATATTATGGTGAATCGGAAAAACAACTTCGTGAAATCTTCGACGAAGCGAGTGAAAAATCTCCAGCGATCGTCTTCATCGATGAAATTGACTCGATTTGTCCTAAGAGAGAAGAAGTCACAGGCGAAGTTGAGCGTCGTGTTGTAGCACAAATGCTGACCCTCATGGACGGCATGCAAGGGAGGGACAATGTCGTTGTTATCGGTGCAACGAATCGAAGAGACGCATTGGACCCTGCACTCCGTCGCCCAGGTCGATTCGACCGAGAAATTGAGATTGGAGTGCCAGACAGAGACGGTCGCAGTGAGATTATGGATGTCCATACTCGACAAATGCCAATCTCGGAAGATTTCGATATCAACTGGATTCTTGACAATACCTACGGATTCGTGGGGGCAGACTTAGCATCGCTTGTTCGAGAAGCTGCGATGAAGGCATTGCGAAGATACCTACCCGAAATTGACCTTGATGAGGATACTATTCCACCAGAAGTTTTGGAAAAGATGGAAGTTCGAATGGATGATTTCAAAGAAGCCATCAAGGATGTTGAGCCTTCTGCTCTTCGTGAAATTTATGTTGAAATTCCCGAGGTCAACTGGGATGAAGTTGGTGGACTAGAAGAAGTGAAAGACCGTCTCAAAGAATCGGTTGAGTGGCCACTTACAAAACCTGAATTGTTTGAGCACTTCGGCATCAAGCCTCCTCGAGGCATCGTTCTGTTTGGGGCACCAGGTACGGGTAAAACCCTTCTCGCCAAAGCAATTGCCAGTGAAGCTCAAGCCAACTTCATCAGCATCAAGGGACCTGAACTCATTTCAAAATGGGTTGGAGAATCAGAGAGAGCCATTCGAGAGATATTCAAGAAAGCAAAACAATCTTCTCCATCCATTATTTTCCTCGATGAGTTTGAATCCATTGCGTCTGTTCGTTCCAGTGGAACAATGACGGAAGGAAGCGATGCTTCCAATCGTGTCGTCAATCAATTGCTTGCGAGCATGGACGGTGTTGAATCTATCGACGGTGTTATAGTCGTTGCTGCGACCAATCGACCTGAAATGATTGACCCTGCACTCCTTCGAAGTGGACGATTTGAACGGGTACTCCATGTACCTCCTCCCGATGCTGCTGCAAGAGAGGCCATTTTTAACATCCATACGGCAAGCATGCCCCTTGGAAAGTTCTCGGTTAAGGAGATTCTTAGCGGACTCGATGGATTTACAGGTGCAGACATCGAAGCAGTTTGCCGTGAGGCCGCATTGATTTGTATGCGGGATGAGAAAAAGAAGGTAGGTAAAAACCACTTCGAAAATGCAATTGGTCGAGTCCGACCAACAGTGACTCCTGACATGCTTGAGTATTACAACAAGATGGAGGCACGTCTAACCTCTGGGCTTTCAAACATTAAGAGAACCAAGGATTTCGGTTTCGGAATTGAAGCAATGTAAATTCTTCAACCGACGGATTGATGTGCTCTCGTCACCCCAGTAAAAACAGGGGCAAAGCATGGCTATTTTTGGAAGAGAAATTATTGGAAGACAAGTGTTCGACCAAACTGGTCAAGAACTTGGTATTCTTGTTGATCTCCACTTCGATTTGTTTTCGGGTTTGATTACGGAATTCATCGTCAAAGTGAACGATGACATCGATGCACAAAAATTACCTTTTGAATGTGATTATAATATCGTCAAAATTCCAACCGAACAAGTGAACTCAGTCGCCAAAGAAATCCGTTTAAGCGTCTAACATCGACGAAGCAAAATAACACACGCTTGGACAACCTTCTAAAGTTAATGTGTGACCTCACCAAATTGCAGAGGAGGTGGAACCATAGCGAACGGAACTGGCAGAGTCAATGTTCGACGCATTGTGTTGCAGTCTTCTTTTTGGCTCGTCATGGTCATTTTGTTGTTCTCAGTCCTTTCAAGTTTCGTCAACCTGAGTTCTTCAAATCAACTCTCGGCATACGATGACGACTGGAACGATATGTCTGCATTTCGTAATGACATCAATGCTATGGGCATCGAAACCCGTTCACTTGTTTCGAGCCCACTCCTCCTCGCTGATATTGAGGACCCACGCAACACAACCTACATTCTTGCTGGTGTTGAAAGAGATACCTTGACTCTCCCTCAATTTGATGACGAAGGCTTCATCACCATCGCTTCAGATTCAGGATTTTCGCCCTCCGAAGTTGATGCTGTGGTCGAGTTTGTCGAGGCTGGAGGTACGGCACTCATCCTCGAAGATTACGGCTACGCCAACACCATCGCTGAAGCATTCGGTGTTCGATACACTGGTGAACAAGTCTTTGACACAAATTATGTCCCTGAACTCGATTACAATTACATCTGGATGTGTGTCCAATCCACCCCTTGTGGTATGAACGGTTCCTCCATTGACCCATCCACGCTTGGTGCCCATGAGCGATGGGCAGAGCCAAATGGTGTTGGCCAGCATCCTTGCTCCAAACTAAGTGGAACTCCTGCAACTTCGATTGAAGACGCTGGTTTGTGTCAACAGCATTGGAAGAATGGCGTGATTGAATACAATGGATCCTACCAAGTGTTGCTCAACAACATCACAGCCATCGAAATCATACCAGGTCAACAAACACCTCTATCTGAACTCTCAGTTCGTGCACTCACAAGCAACGAAGCCACCGTTGATGTTAATGGAGACGGTGAGATTTGGGTCAGCAACGAAGTCACTCCAGAAACTCCTGACAGATGGGGTCAGTTCAATTTGAGCATCGAAGCGTGTGAACGTGCTAGCTGCAATCCACAAGATGGAGGAAGGGTGGTGTTCATCGCAGATGGTTCAGCGCTCATCAATGCGATTTACGATTACGAAGGGTTCAACGAAGGAAAATATGGTCAGTTGGATGAGAACACGCCTCTGATGCCAGCAAACGATAATCGAAAGTGGGCTCTTGACTTCATTGCAGAGGCTTTGATGAGTACATTGGATGGAGAAGAAGGTGAAGCATCTCCAAATGCGATGGTTATTTTTGATGAATCTCGCCACCCTCAAAATGCTGTTCTAGCAGATTCCTACAATACGGTGTACTTCTTGCTGGTGTACTTCACCGGTGAAGGACTTGCCATGCTCGTTCTTTTTGTCATTCTCTTCATGACATTTGAAGCCGTTCTTATCAAGAAACGTGACCCTGAAAGTTGGCGGCATGTATTCAGTATCATCTATTATGGCTTTGGTGATGCAAATAGATACGAATATTATTCGAAAATCAGTAAAATACGGCAGGTATTTTTGTCAAAGGTTCGAAATCAAAATGGCCTAAGTCAAGAGGAATTCAATTCAATGCAAGCGACAGAACTAGTTCAACTCATCAATGACCCCGTTCTGTCCAAATTTGCAATCGATACATCACAAAAGTATACTCTAGAACAATCTGTAGCACTTGTGAAGCGTATCAAAACTTGGGGGCGTCAGTGAGGTTTTGCTATGTGGACGAGAAAAGCAGCATTCACCTTCACGGGCGGTATTGCTCTAGTGCTCATCGGCATGATGATTTCAAATCAACAAATGATGATCTTAGGCTTAGCCTTAGTTGCATTCATCACCGTCAATTCGTGGATTGGAGGTCATGGTGATGTCGAAATTCAGCGGACCCTCTCCGCAGACAATCTGTACAAAGGTGATGATTTGTATGTTGAATTGCTCATCACGAATCGAAGTCACCGTAAGACCCAAATTATGGAAATATACGACAATATCCCACATGAAATGAAGCTTCGAAGTGGACTCAACCAAATGAGTTTGAACCTCAAACCTGGCGAAAGTGCACGAATTCGATATGTTCTAAGATGTCCTTTGCGAGGTCATTATTCCATAGGCCCAGTTTCGCTGCGCATTCAAAACACATTCAACCTCGGCGTTGAAGAAATGTATGTTGACCATCATAGCGACATCGTCATCTTCCCTCAAATCAAGGATGTCGAAGAAGCATTCTTGCGCAGTCGAACGCCAAAAATGTACACCGGTGCAACAACACTACGAACTCCTGGTCAAGGCTCGGAATTTTACTCGCTGCGTGAATATGTCCCAGGTGACCCATTCAAGAACATCAATTGGAAGGCATTCGCTCGAACAGGAGAGTTGATGGTGAACGAAAAATGTCGTGATGCCGTCACTGATTTGTACATCATTCTCGATTCTCGTGACTTAGCAAGAATTGGAACGGTTCTGAAAAACCCTCTTGAGATGGGCACACTTTCAGCAGCGAGTTTAGCCTCATTTTTCCTCAAGCGAAGAGACTCAGTCGCTCTTGCGATTTACGATGAGAAGTTGTCGTATTTACCTCCAGATACTGGAGATAAGCAGTATTTCAAAATTCTAAGCGCCCTTGCAGGCGTGACTGCAAAAGGTGAAATGCCGCTTCAAGCGGTTACGAATTCGATTAGCGGACGATTTAGTCGGGGAAGCCCTGTCTTCATCATTTCATCCTGTGAAGGTGATGGTACAGTGCCAGCAGCGGTTCGAGACCTCGTTGGTCGCGGACACGAAGTGACCGTTCTTTCCCCAGCAAGCATCGATTTCGAACGTTTGGTAAGTCGAATTCCTCGTATGTCATACGAGGTTCTGAAAATCGAACGACAAAATCGTTTGACGACTTTAGCAGGCTTTGGAGCACAAGTCATTGACTGGATGCCTGATATGGACCTATCACAAGCGTTGATGCAAGTCAAGGGGTATTAGCATGGCAGATGATGTTGAGTTACAAAGCGATGTCTTCCTTGGGGATGACCGTAAACCTCGTACCCTGCATATCGCTCAATTAAGGAAACAGTGGCAAGTACTGACGCTCCAAATCGTTGCAACTGTTGCCCTCATCACGATGTACCTTGAAGTCGTATCAACCTATGTTGTGGGTTCAATCGACCATACGATTTTGTTTGATACCATCGAGTTGCTGATTGGAAATCAACTCCCTCTCGGTGATTGGCTCACTGGTGAAGGTAGAGAGGGCTTGGCTCGATTTACCGTTCCGCTTATCCTCGGACTCGGATTCGGAGGGCTCATGGCACTTCTTGCCTTCCAAACACCAAAGATCCAGCAGCGAATTAAGTTTGGATTTTATTTGGGATTGCTGATTTTGATGATTGGACAACTGCTCCTTTCATGGCTCGCCGGCATGTTGTTTGAGTTTGACCTCCGACTTCCAAGTGATTCTGAATTAAGGACCCTCGAATGGCCTTTGTTGATGGTCATGTCCGTGATGATTCTCTTCATTTATCTCAGCCCAATCATTCTTGGAACACGAGGTATTTGGTCACTTCACCGCCGCTCAATCGCCTTCTCGATTGGCATCACTCTCGTCTTCCTCGCCATTCATGCGATTCTCACATTCCCGCTCATAAAGAGCCAACTTGGAACCTATGGTGGTGCATTAACCACGCTTGATGGTCAAATCTCCAACCCGACGATTGGATTGTTCGGCGTTGACCTCGTGACCACACAACAATTCAACCTCATTCTCATTGCTATTCTCATTATGGTCTTCCAAGAAGCAGCCTATGGTGTGATTCGAAATCTCGAATACGCTTACCGACTTCCTGAATCCTGTAAGCGAGACCCAGAATATGTTCGCCAAATGGATAACGTGTTGAACACTCACCTTCGACACACCTTTGGATACCTCGGGCTGACTGGTGTTGCAACGATGATTGCTCTTGGCTTCCACAAAGTTTTGCTCCAATTCGTTGCCAATACCACTGGAAGTCAATGGGCTGGTCAGGTGTCTGAATCGATTGAGTTATCCCTCACTTACGGGCTCGTTATTTCTGCTCTATTATTCCTTAGCCTCATGGCCGTCTTGCGATTCTTTATTCCGTGGCAACGTATCTCAGCAATTATTCAAGGATGGCGAACCACAACCCCTCAAACTCAATCTCAACCGGAAAAGAAGGATGTTTTTCAACTCTGAAAAGATTGAATCCATCGTCCGACCAATTCGATAAAACAAACGGCAATAAATGGGTACAAACACCACGCTGATACGAGGCCAAACGCTCCATCAAGGCTTTCCCGAATCATATCTGGTACAACAAAAAGGGATACGATGAATGCGATCATGAGGATTCGTTCCAACCATAGAGGGTATGTTTTGCTGGGCTTTACCTGACCAAGAGGCAGTGAACGATGCTCAACGTCCATAGTACGCCCTCAGAATTCAACATCAGCAAGTTTTGATTCTAAATCGTCCAATGCTTTGGATTCTCTTCTTTGTTTCTCATCAGGGCTGTGTGCTGTCGAATAGTGCTTCCAGTTGGAATCCATTCGAGCTAATTCTTCCTCGAGAGCGGCACGTTCGTCATAAAAGTCTGAATCAAGTCGTTGAACAGTTGAAGAAACCACTTTGACCACTTCATTCATATCTTCGTTGGTTGGTGCTTCAAGATTTGCCCAACCATCTTCATCATATTCATCATCTTCATCCTCTTGATGTTGGAGTTGTTCAGATTGAACCAGCGAGGATTCCATGCCTTCTAATGATGATTCTTGGACCGGAATTCGTTGTTTTTGTGGAATGGATGTGCGTTCGTAAGGTAGGAAACCATCTCGCTGGAACTCCCAAAGCATACCACGAGGAACACCGTCCGTAAGACCAGATGCGTCAAGTTGCGTAATAAGTTCCTCGAGAACTTGTGCTGTTTCTTCAAGCATAATCGACTCACCTGCATCTCGCTGGTCGGCTTCAAGATAGATATCATCAAGTGCAACTTGAATGAGTTTTCGAGTGCCTTGAGCAAGCATAGGAAGTGATTCTGGTCGTTGGCAATTTGCAAGCAATGCATCAACATCTCGCTGTGGAGCACCTAATCGAGCGAGTTGTTCAAGCACATTTCGAATCCGACGCAACATGGTAATCGAGCGGTCATAATCCTCCAACAGATGTTCCAAATCTAATATCAAATGAGTAACGGTTTCGCCGAGTTGGACCTCAAGTCGTTGTTGTACCGACCATCTTGCCAAGCCTCGAACCGCCCCCGCAGTATCTGGAACCTGCCGTTCCAACATCGTCATAACCTCTGAGGAAAGCAAATGGCGTGGTGTCGCTGCAACATTGTCGACCGTGCTTTGAATGACCTGGAGGGCACGTTCGACCGCCCTATCGAGCAAGACCACTGAATAACCAAGTGTCCTTGAGTGCTCCAAACGTTCTAAGATGGGGCCGAGACCCTTGAATGTCGTATCGTCATCAAGCAAAACTTGGGCAAGTGGTTCTTCTGAAAGGCGCGCCCTCAATCGTTCGGCTTCCTTGATATCTTCAAGTGCTTCTTCATGTGCTTGGGCGAGTTCTTTGGCTTGCTCAACAAGTGAAGCCAATTCTGCCTCAGCGTGGCCTCGACGAGCCCCTATGTCACCCAATTCCCTAAGCACATTCCGTCGTTCATTCATTAATTCACGCAGTTCTGCTTCGATATTGTTCCGTCGTGATTCGTCTTCTGCAAGGCGTCGGTGCTCATCCAATGTTCGATCTCGAGCATATTTGGACTCGGAATGCAAACCATCCAATTCCGATTTTTGTGCTTGGATTTTTTCCTCAAGCACCATTGTCTCGGCTTGGGCATTGACATGACGTTCCCGCACATTCGATACCTGTTCGTTAAGAACTCGAAGTCGGCGTTCCTCATCATCAATTTGTTGACGAATCAATTGGAGACGTTCGCTGTTGCTCTTCACCACTGACTGGAGGTCTGCTTCTTTGAGGGCCATGGCCTCAATTTCTGATTGGAGAGCAGCAGCCGAAGAGGCTTCACCAAGAGCCTTTGCAAGTTCAGCTGCCCTTGTCGAAACTTGATGTTCAAGTTCATTGACTCTGCTCATCAACTTGTCAGCTAATTTTTCGGCTTCTTCTTGTGCGGCTTGTGCGGATGATAATCGCAGTTGCATAGAATTTAGAGCATCATGAGCGGATTCTTGGGTGGTTTGATGACTCAATTTCGATTCTTCCAATTGTCGAGCCCGAATCTCAGCGGCCTCTTTTTGCTTCTTACTGGTAGCGAGGCTGGCTTCTAATTGTGCTTTCTGATGCATTAAGTCGCTCACTTTTGATTCGGATTGTTCGAGCCTTCGTTGTAGGCCGAGGTCGACGGCTGCTAATTTTTCTTCACCAATCACCTCAGTTTTTGTTGGGGAGGGAATCATTGGCCCTTCGATTTCAATTTCTTTTCGTCCCTTTCTCAATTTGGCAAGTGATTGCTCGAATCCATATAAATTCTTGAGTTTCATCGCCAAGGTCTCCTGTCTTGCTTCCGAAGTTGTTCTCACAGTTGGCAATTCGGTGAGGAATGCGTCGAGAGAAAATTTGTCGATGTTTCCACTGTTATCAGATAGAAGAGTTCCAGAAGGCAAGCGATGCAGTTTCATGACCTTCTTTGCATCCGTGAACTCGGATAAAACCTCTGAAAATGTTCCACCTGCTTGAGCAAAAAAGCCAACAGGTAGGCCTCGGGATATGAGCAGAGATATCGACTTTGCAGTCACTCCGGCTTTGATGTGACCAGTCACTTGTTCTTCGACGGCTGTGGTTAGCATCGAGATGATGGCATCTGTTCCACCTTTACCTTCTCTGACAACAAATCCGTCAGGCACTTCTTTTGAAAAACTCATACCAGTTACATCGCCCTCCAGACTTGCATTGGTTCGACTCAAAATAGCGGAATGGTCGGCGGTGGCCTCGGTCCATACACCGAGGAGCATTGAGCCGTTTTCAACGACCATCATCGCATCATGTTCGCCTCGAAGAGAGGTGTAGGCTGGGGTGAGCATGTCTGAACTCACGGATTTATGTTGGTTATCGAGCATGTTCTTGAGCGAGATTGCCATTTGTTCTGCGTCTTTGGGTAACTGCCCAGTCGAGTCGATGAGGACACCATTGTCTGCCACAACAGCACCTCGAACCGACGGCATTGATTCAAGTGCAGAGAGTATTGCTGAAGCATTCTTTGACAACAAATGTCCGGTACCAGATACTTGAGGTAGGAGGCCTTGTCGGTCGGATTGATGTTCGAAGGCTTCAGGAAATAACTCAGCGACTTGGCCCAAACCCTTTTGTGAATATTCATCCGCAGTGTGGCGAGATTTGTTTTCCGATTCGATGTGTTCAAGCAGTTCTTTTGCTTTCTTTCCACCTACAATTTGCTTTGTGTCGACATCTTCTGCCAGGTAACCAACAATTCGACCTGCTCGAACAAGTCTGTGACCAGAGGGTGTTTTTCTCTTTCCAATCCACGTCGTGATGAAGCCGAAATCAAACGTCTGCGTTTTTCCTTCTTCAACATCTATTTCTTCTTGTACTGGACTTCCTGGCGGTAATTCAAACATTTCAATCACGCTATTCCTTCAATTGTTTCCAAACCTCGTCGATGAGTGCGAATATGATTTCTCCATAGTTGCAAATTTTTTGATTCACCACGCACTACAATAATACGATCGAACGAAAGAATTTCGATGAGCTGTCCATGGTCTGCTTCATACCATATCTCATGCAAATCTTGAGATGTCAATGCATGGGCCAATTGCAGTTGGGATGCGAGATGATGAATAATATCGTGAAGATCGGGCACAACGCCTTCTTTTCCAACACCCGCTACCAATTGACCAGAACCATTCAATATAGTAGCGTGTTCAACGCCTTTCACCTGTAAAAATGAAGAAAGGAGATGGTTCAACATCACTGCTCAAACTCCACCACACCGCTGTAGTATTCAAGAAGTTTTGCGCTCAAGTGGTGTTTTTTGTCGGTTTCTGCACGAAATGGTAATTTCCAACTGGAAAATACAAAACCAATTTTTGAAAATCATCGCTCTGTAAAGCAGTTTTAATGTTTAATCTTGGTATAATTTTATGCCGTCATAAGCATGAATGAAACTTCTAATTGAATTTTTAATTTTTCAATTGAGATTTAATTTTCATAAATTATGAAAAAAACCGTCGATTTGATAGGTAGCCCTTCACTCGACTGCCTATGAATGGCGTCAACGGCATGTTCGATGTGCCTTCGTGCGATTCATGTGAACACGCAGCGGTGATTGTTCAAAATTATTCAGGACGTGTGTTGTGCAATAAGCACCTTGCAAAGTCGGTACGTAAGAAGATCAGTCGAGAATTGCGACAACAATTCGAGATTGATAAGGGCGTCATGACCACAATTTTTGTGGCCATTTCAGGTGGAAAGGATTCTGCTGTACTGCTCGATAGTTTAGTCGATATTTTGGGCCAACGGCGCGACGTTCGAATCGTTGCGGGGACCGTTGATGAAGGCATTGAAGGTTACAGACCTCCGTCGCTTGTTTGTGCCGAAGAATTGTGCAAGAAACTTGGCGTTGAATTCCACACCATATCCTATCGTGACCTTCAATTTATGGACATGGACGATGTTGCCAAACGACTTCCGATGATCATCGATAAGGATAACGACGCCCCTCGAATGCCCTGTGCCTACTGTGGTGTGTTTCGCCGACAAGGTATCAACCACCTGGCCAAGCAGGTGGGGGCAGATGTTGTTGCACTCGGTCATAATTTAGACGATATGGCTCAAACGGTGCTGATGAATATGACCAATGGGGACCTAGAACGGACACTTCGATTGGCCCCCCATACCACAACACCTCTCGATGGTATGGCTCCAAGAATTGTTCCATTGCGTTGGGTTCCCGAACAGGAGATTCATTTGTACGCCCTCCATCGAAATCTACCCATTCACCACGAAGAATGTCCTCATGCACGTGGGGCTTTACGATGGAGACACAGGGAAATGGTTGCGAGAATGGAAGAGGATGTGCCAGGAACTCGTCATGGGCTTGTGCGTGCTGCAGATCACATCAAGGCTATGCGAGACCAAATTTCTGACCTCGGAGGAAGTGCAACCCAGTTAGCACCGCCAGCACCCTGTGTCATCTGTGGTGAACTTACTTCTGGGAATCAGTGCAAAGCATGCGACATGCGTGCTTTACTCGGGTTGAAATTCAAAGAAGATTTTCAATGAGTTTCTCAACTTCTTGAGGACGACCGCAGTAATGACAGCGCAACTCTACTGGCTCTCGACTTGCTACAAACAATCGGTGTGGCAAGGGTTCACGAGGATTGATTGTGATGCAATTACTGAAGGTGCATCGGACGACATTGGTGATTTCATCACCAAGTTCAATGGTGAGTTTTTCGGCAACAGAAAATGCACGAATGATGGCAACATGTGCGTCTGGTGCAACGAGAGCGAGTCTGTTGAGTTCGTCTTGGTTCAGTTCTCTATCCTCGACTTTGATGATGTCCTTCACACCCATTTTCTTCGATGGGACATTCATGACCATCGAAACAGGGACGGATGTCGCATCATTGATGTTCAGCATTTCAAGAACCCGTAATGCCTTTCCTTGAGGTATGTGGTCGATGACGGTTCCATTTTGTATCGCTGTAACTCTTCGCATGTTTTGTTCGATTGCCATATTACTTTCCCCCCTCGATCTTTTCAGGTACTTCGACATTGAGAAGGCGGCAAAGCAACGCCATACGTGCTACGACACCGTTGAAGGCTTGTTCAAAATAACGTGCATGGCGACTGGAATCGACCGATGGGTGAATTTCATCCACACGTGGAAGAGGGTGCATCACAATCATGCTTGGTCGACAATTCGACAACTGGCTTGCATGCATTTTGTACGCACCTGCTACCTTTTTGTATTCATCTTCATCGTTAAATCGCTCTTTTTGAATTCTTGTCATATACACGACATCGGCATTGTCGAGGCTTCCAATCAAATCTTCGGTTTCAACAATGGTTGCACCATGAGCTTTCAGGTCTTGGACTATTTCCGCTGGCATTCGAAGTATCGAAGGGCTTGCAAGGATAAGATTGCAGCCGAATCGAATCAACGCATGACTAAGTGAATGAACTGTCCTTCCGTACCTCAAGTCACCTGCGAGCACGATGTCAAGATTTTCGAGGGTGCCGTGGGCTTGTCGAATTGTAAAGAGGTCAAGCATTGTCTGTGTTGGATGATTACCAGCACCGTCACCTCCATTGAGCACAGGGCTATTTGCAGAGTCTTGGGCATATTGGGCTGCTCCTTGACGTGGGTGCCGCAAGGCGATAATGTCGGTATAACCGTCGACCATTTGAATCGTGTCGTACAAGGTTTCACCCTTGACCACTGAGGAGGTACTCACATCGCCTAAATTGATGACATCGCCACCGAGTCTTTTCATTGCTGTCTCAAAGGACATTCGAGTTCTCGTACTTGGCTCAAAAAACAAATTTCCGAGAATTTTTCCTTGAAGAAGCGGCAAATAGGTTTCCCCACGTGCTACAGGAAGCAATCGTTCAGCAGTGTCAAGAATTTCAAGAATTTCCTCATTGGACAGGTCGTTCATTGTAATAAGGCCGGTCATGGTTTAACCTCACTTTTCAAGTGGAACGATAAGTCCTTTGAACATTTGCTACCATGAACATGGTGGAAAAAACCTCAAAGAGTCATGCGTCATGCTCTATGTAGCGTCAAGTAGGGGCTTGTTGAAATGAACTGGGGCTCATATGAAGACGCGATAAAGGCCGAATACGCACTACGAATTACGCGAATCGAACGACTTGCAATGTTGTCTGCACTTGCCCTGCTCGCCAGTGCAGCGTGGATCTTATGGCCCCTGTTACAATCAACATTGGATGGTAAAGGTGGTATTCTTTCAGGATTTGGAACCACGGTTGTGCTCATTCTTTGGGGCATGATTCTCCAAGATGCTGTGCTCGATGACGCAAAGGCACGAACCCGAATTGCTACGGCGACAACGTTTGCTTTTCCTATCCTTGCAGTGCTTGGTACCAAGGATTTGTCAACTGAACCTACTGATGTCTTTGCTTCGGTGTGCATTCTTGTAGCAGCCATTTTCTGTTTCCGAATCTCACATCATTTTCTGCGTGGTGCACTTGATGTCCTTCGATACCGTGCAATACTTGGTACAATTGGTTCAGGTACCGCTCTTGTTCTGCTCCTCACCACCACAAAGGTATCGCTTGAGGTTGGACCATCACTGCTTGCCCCATTGGTTCTCCTGTTTGCCTTTGGAGATTGTATTGTGGCTTGGTTTATTGGTGACGAACACAAGGAACTAAGAAAAGAATTCAAAGCCAAACTTAATCGCCTTGAAACTGAAATTCTGGTCTTGAAATCTCAAGGTGCAGCGGTGTCCCAAGCCTCAAGTTTGATCACCACTGCAAGTGAAGAAGGGCACATTGACCCACAATTCGGCATGAAATTACTCAACGATGCTGAGGAAGAGATGGAACGTTCTCTTTCACTCGCAGCAGATGTTGAAATCATTCAAAACGATGCCTTTACTTTTCTTGAGCAAGCAGAATCGATTTCTGCATCAGCCAAAAAACCCCGGAAGGCGTTTGAGGCAGGACAACGCGAAGTCACACTCGGCTCCTTGCGTGAAGCAGAAGCATTGTTCCGAACTTCGAAAAAGCGTTCCCTTGAAATTATCGAATGGTGGCAACAAGCCGAGGAGGTCATTTCGACTGCTGAAGCGTTATTGCAATCATCCACCGGTGCAGGAACTGGTCATTTGAGAGAATTGCTTCAGGATGCAAAAACCAAACTTTACGCTGAACAGCCCAAAAAAGCCTTCGAGTATGCAAGCGTCATACCAGAACAACTCTCCGCTGATGAAGGGGCTATGGTTCGAGCTGCCAATTCAATTCATACAGCAAGGCAAACCTTGGAACAAGCCGATGGACTCGGGCTTGAAAAAGAACTGGGCGAAAGGTTAGCAAAGGCACAAAAAGCCCACGATGAGGGACTTGCAAGCCAAGCCATCGGTTTAGCAGATGGCGTTGTACGAACCGTAGAAAAAGAAAGGGAAGCCATGGATTACGTCAGGCGTGCCATAAAACAAAAAAAGAACTTAGTCAAGCGATTTGAGGATACTGGAAACAAGCAAGTATGGATGGAAAAACTATCTGCCGTTGAAGATGCAATGAAGGCGAACGCATGGTCAACTGCCGAAGGACACTTGAACACCCTGCTCAAAGAACTTGATGCGACCTCAAAGCAGATGGAAGAAACACAAGAATTGTTGAATTTTGTCGAAGATGAATGGCGAATCCTCCGCAATCAATGTGAAGCCTCAGGCATTCGTATTGATGACAATGAGCGAGTGGCATGCGAAGCTTCGGTTGCAGAAACCAGAGCACATCTTGAGACTGGAGATGTCGATGCAGCGCTTTACTCTCTTGGCACATGTGACGAATACATGGAAAAACTACGACGAAGGGTTTAGCCCGAACGAAGTTTGAATGATGCCTTGTCCACGACATTTGACTGCATCAACACAGGTGGGTACCCGAGGTCGATAGGAACACCTGCAACTGAAACAACAATTCCAGACATGTGTAAAAACAAACCAATGGGCAGGTGGTCAGGAATGAATTTTCCGTATTTTTTCTTCGATTTCTTGATCGTAAATTCGGGATGTGAAAAGAGAATCCATGCATTTGCTTGGTAAGCATGTTCTTTGAGCCCTTGTGAATCGAGAATTGGTGGAACTGCAACACGATGGAAACGCCATTGGCTACGCCAATTTCCTTCTTTATTAATGGCCCATTCCATGCCCGTATCTTCGCTTGAAGGCATGGTGCCAAGGTCGATGTCAGCATACAATCGTTGCATAGCCCGAACCCAAGGGTGACGCGGATGTTGCTTCCACAGGTCGATTGCGACATTTTGTGCTGACAGTCGACGACCTCCGTCGAGGTGCAACAAACTTTGTGTAATCCTACCTTGAATCCAATTTTTGTCGTCTTTGAGGACTTTTTCAAGAACCGTTAATGCTTCCTCGCTGCGGTTTTTTAGACGCATTCGCCCTATTTCACCAAGAAACATCATTTTTCCTACATCATCTTTGACAATACGAGGGTCGAGTTGAATTTCCCCCCCTTGAAGGGTTCTGGTAATGAGTTTGATATTTTGTTGTGTGACTGGGTCAATGGAGAGTATTCCATAATTTGAAGGGTCAATCCTATCTTTCGATGACATCAAACTCGCAAGCCAAATAAACCGCAATGACTCGATGTTTTCATCGGATACCAATGGAAGACGGGAGAGTGTTTCTCGAATATCTCGTTGAGCCAAACTTGCTGAAACGAGAGATAATTTGGCGATATCCGCTTCCCGGCCTCCTTTGAGTGCTAGATAATTGATGGCTACTTCTTCGGCCTGGTCCCAAAGCCCAAGACATGTAAGAATGGACAATTTTGATTGATGTTCACGAACCATTTCAAGACCTTCAATGCTCTGTTCATGGGTGTACATTTGGTCGCCATATCGTTCAAGGGCAAGTCCCCAGTTTTCTTCCTTAATGAGTTGACCAATCGGGGTTTGTTTGAGGTAAATGATATCGGACATTTGAGAAAGTCTACTACGGTTTTCTTCCATTTGGGAATCAAATGAAATCTCTTCAAGGCTGGTTCGTCGACTAAGTGACATAAGCCACACGAAAAGGAAGGCCACTTGACCTCCGCTCGCAAGCATCCATGTCAATTGCTCCATGGCATCTTTCTCAACGATGTTACAAACTGTAGATTCCCATGTTCCACATGAAGCACCTTGTGGAAGAAAACTGGAATCCCAGAAGGTGATCATTGCAAGTGCGAGCAATAACATGGATTGACCGGCAAATCCTGTAAAACAGAAATTGAGGACTTTGGCTTGTTGGGAAGGTTCTGCCCTTAACAATCGGCTATCTGCAAGTTTCATACCTCCACGCCCAGATACATCTTGAACATCAAGAAACAGGATGCGGGCAACTTCGTACACAAACAGAAAACCGACGATAGCGACGTTGAGCAATAAAAACAGCAGCAAAAAGGTCACAATAGGAACTCGGATACCGGGTTGCGGAATGTATGAAAACAGTTCAATCAATCCAAATCCAAGCAGGCCTCCTTCTTCCATGTATGTCGCCTGCAAACGATATTCGGGTAACTCAAGCACTCGGTTTGAATGCGTAAACATGTCGGGATTGACAAACAAAATGATGAGTGAAATCAGCGTATTGACGGCGATGAAAGGCATCACAAAGAGGTTGAGACGAACTACTTGAGCAACGAGTTGTTGCCGTAAATTGGGTAAATGATTATGAAACGGTGAAGCCTTCCCATCAGCGAGTTTGCAGCTTGATTGGTACAATGCTTGCCATGCAGCACCTAGAATTCGACCATAGGCAAGCACGGCGGGGCTAAAGGCCACAAAGGCAGAAATAGTCAACGAAAAGGTTGAGCTGTAGCCAATTGCGGTCAAGACAAAATAGACGGTAAAGGACAACAAAACCCACGCAAGGAATAATGCGATATGCGAGAAAGTTCGGAGCAAGGTATTGCTCTGAAGCGTGGCACGGGTCGTTCCGATAGGGCGAATCACCTGTGCTCCAAGCGAGGTGCCGCTTGAGAGTGATGCAGGTAAAATGATGGCCACGAGGGCGAGTGCGATATTGAGTGCGTTGTAGGACATGGTGCCGTTGTATTTTGCTTGAAAAAACTCAAACAGAAAAATGAGGCAACCGGTGAGTGCGAGCAGATAGGAGAAGATACCCATCCGCATGGTCTTTGAGTGAAGCAGTTTTTTGACGTCTTCCTTGGTTTTTGTTACGCTGTGAACTTCGTATTTTTTGTCACCAGTGATGAAGGCAACTTGGAGACCTTTGAGTTGTCTTGGAACAAAAAACGTCCAGAAGATGTAAACGCCAATACCTGAAAGCAACAATGGTACGAGCATGCTGGCATTTATGTCCATAGATAGACTTGCACTCGTCATTGGACAACCTCAACGTTCTTGGTTCGGCACGAGACTTGGTTGTGGAATTTTTTGTTCGATTTCACTCGTTAATGAGACAATGAATTCATCAAGAGGTAATCCCGAAATTTGGTCGCCGTTCCGTGCTCGCAAACTTACACTTCTATCCTCCATTTCGCCATCCCCAAGGATGACCATGTAGGCAGGCTGCAAAGCACGATGCACTCTGATTTTCTTTCCAATGGTGTCATCGCCATCATCAACATTGACTCTCACATCGTGTTTTCGCAATTCCTCTGCAACTTCATGGGCGTAAGCTTTGTGTTTTTCTGAGATGGTGATGATGTGGCACTGTGTTGGTGTAAGCCATGTTGGGAATTTGCCGGCAAAGTGTTCGATGAGGACACCACAGAAACGCTCCATTGAACCAAATGGGGCACGATGAATCATGACGGGGCGGTGCATTTCGCCGTCGGAGCCTTTGTACTTGAGTTCGAAGCGTTCGGGAAGATTGTAGTCCACTTGAACCGTTCCAAGTTGCCATTCTCGGCCGATGACATCCTTGACTACGAAGTCAATTTTTGGTCCGTAAAATGCTGCTTCACCAGGCTCTTCAGTCCACGCAACACCAAGTTTCTGTGCCGCATTCCGGCAGGCTTGTTCGGCCTTGTCCCACTTCGATGACTCGCCGACATATTTGTTGGAGTCGGGGTCGCGAAGGCCAACACGTACACGGTAATCCTTCATGTCAAGATGCTCGAAGATGATCTGAACAAGTTCGATGCATCCAAGCACTTCATCGGCCAGTTGGTCTTCAGTGACAAACAGGTGGGCATCGTCTTGTGTAAAACCGCGAACTCTTGTCATTCCCGAAATCTCTCCGGATTGTTCCCAACGATACACAGTACCGAATTCAGCAAGGCGCAGCGGTAAATCTCGATATGAGCGTGGCTGGCTTGCATAAATTTTGATGTGGTGCGGGCAGTTCATCGGTTTGAGCATGTAGCCATCGATGTCGCCAGTCTGCATCAAGTTCGACAATTCCCCACATGTGCAACCGTCTTCGGACAATTTCTTCATCAAATCCCGTTCGACGAGCGGCGGGTATTGTGACTCCTGATAGTATGGGAAATGACCGGATGTGCGGTACAAATCGAGTTTACCAATGTGTGGCGTAAACACTTGATGGTAGCCTTGACGGGTGAGGTGGTACCGAATGAATTCCTGCAACTCTTGACGAACAATACTGCCACGCGGGGTCCACAAAATGAGGCCTTGGCCAACTTCTTCATCGATGTGAAATAGTTGCAAATCCTTGCCGAGCTTTCGATGGTCGCGCTTTTTTGCTTCTTCCATTTGATGCAACGTGTGTTGCAATGCTTCTTTAGTCGGCTCGACGATGCCGTAAATCCGAACGAGTTGTTCGTTGTCTTGGTTGCCTCGCCAGTAGGCACTCGAAACTGAAGTGAGACGGACGTGTTGCAATTTGACAGTTGATGGAACGTGTGGGCCGAGACAAAGGTCGCCCCAGTCGCCTTGTTGGTACATGGTTGAGCCACCGCCAGCCTCGAGTTTATCTTCGATGATTTCGATTTTGTACGGATTGTAGGAAAACTCGTTTTTGAGTTCCGCCTCAGACATCTCAACTCGTGAAACAGCGAGGTTTTTACGGGCGAGTTCAATCATTTTCTTCTCGATGGTTTTGAGGTCGTTTTCAGAAATTGGATCCATCGCAAAATCGTAGTAAAAACCTCGGTCAATCGCTGGACCGATGGTCGGTAGTGCACCTGGGTACAAAGCCATCACCGCTTGTGCTAAGAGGTGAGCGGCAGAGTGCCGAAGGATGTGCAAGCCGTCAGTTGAGGACACGTCAATGCCCTCAATGCTGGCATCGGATTGAATTGGCCGAGATAAATCGACATCCACACCGTTGAGGCGTGCTGCGATGCATGAATGCTTGCTACCGTGAATGTCGACGATGACATCCCCGCAGGAAACACCAGAGGCGTAAGAATTGACCGTGCCGTCGGCAAAGGTCACATTGACAGTGGACATAGGTTCCCTCCTCGTCCTTTCCTGTAGCCTCTTGTCTATGAATTTCCCGCTATACAAACAGTATAAGGTGCTTCATTCTTCTTCGCCCCAAGCCACATCAAAATCATCGCCAGTTTTTGAAGCGGCTGTTGAGACCACGTGAGATGTATCGTTTGGCGTAGGAATTTTGCGTTCATGCTCGGGTGGGGCGGTAAAAAATGACGACTCTCCGGCCGATGCGTGAATGGGTGCTTGATAGGTTCCGTGGCGTGAAGCCGGTGGTGTATATGATTGAATGGTGTGGCCATCATCGGTAAGCGGTTGTGCTTGGGTGTCGGTCGAAGTGGTCACCTCTGGCTTTGCAGGTCCTGCTTTCATCTCTTGGAAGCTTTTGGCAAGAACGTCTTCAAGGCTGGGTAGGTCATCAGTACGACGCATGATAGGAGATTGATGGAACACAATTGAATGCTTCGCACAATGGACACGAAAAAGCAGAATTTCAAGAGGGAAGGGCAACTCGGTAACATGTGCGAATCGGTCTTGTCGTCAATCCCGATGCGGGTCTTGGAGGTCGACTTGGGTTCAAAGGCAGCGATGGACGAGCCAGAGAAGCACGAGATGCAGGGGCAAACGACCGCTCAGGCCCACGAATGCAAGAGTGTCTTGCCCATTTATTCCACATTTTGAATTCGGGCTTTAACCGAAGCAACATCAGCGTGTCATATGTCGGATGGACGGGAAGAATGGGGCACGAGTGGATGCCTGAACCCTCCATGGTCGAAGCCTTTGAGGCAATAGGAGCAACGCCTGAAACGACCTCTGCAGAGGATACAAGTCTGCTCGTTGAACAACTGATCGACGCCAATGTGGACGTCATATTGTACGCTGGAGGCGACGGCACGACAAGGGATATCGTGCTCGCCCTCGAACAAGCACAAAGCGATGATGAACAAACACCGCTCGTCGGTGTGCCTGGCGGGGTGAAGATGCATTCCGGCTGTTTTGCAACCACACCAAAAGCCGCAGCAGAAGTTGTGCTCGCCTTCGGACTTGGCGACCTTCAATGTGCCATTACCGAAGTGATGGACCTCGATGAAGAGGTCTACCAGCAGGGCGAGTGGCGCGTTCGAATGTACGGAGAGGCTTGGACGCCTTCATCACCAAGGTACATGCAAGGGGCAAAAGAGCAGGTTGAACGCGAATCCGAAGAAGAAACGCTCCAAGGATTAGCCAAGCATGTGGAATCGCTTATCGAAGAAGACGATGATTTGATGGTCATTTGGGGTAGTGGTGGCACCCTTCAACGCATGGGCAAATTTGTGGGTAAAGACCTCACCCTTCTTGGTATCGATATCTCACACCAGACCACTCTTCACAACGACCTCAACGAACAGGGGCTTATCGACATCATCAGCGGACATGTGGACGAACATGGCGAACAGCGTTCCATTCTTTTGTTGCTCTCCCCGATGGGTGGACAAGGTTTTCTGATTGGGCGGGGAAATTTACAACTTTCACCAGCGGTCCTCAGGCTCGTTGGCATGAACAATATTCTCGGGGTAGCAACACCTGCAAAACTGCTCGGACTTGAATCGCTTCGTATCGACACGGGCGATGGAGACCTCGATGAAGAATTCAAGCAAAAACGCTACATCAAAGTCTTGCAAGGCTTTCGAACCACTCGTTTGCTCCGAATCGCACAATGATTCAGTCTTTGAAACGACGAAGTTCTTGCGGCCATCCGCACGCCAAGGCAACCTTGCTTGCCCACATTGTTGCTTCGTCTTCGGTTTCGACGTGAACGATGGTGAAACCACCTAAGAAACTTGATCGTTGTTCGTAAGGCCCGACGTTGACGCTACCATCTTGAAGGGCATGGTAAGCCTCGTCAAGTTCCTCCACAAGGCCACCAGCAAAGACGAGAACACCGGCGGCTTTCATTTCCTCTACCACCGCTCTTGCAAGCGGACCTCTCGAGATGAACCATGATTCAGTGTGGTTACCGACCCAGTTTTGGTCGAAGGCGATGAGGTACGAGGGCATGAAAGGAAGGGCATCCAATCTTCCACATCTATGTTTTGAACACTCGGTAGCGAATGGATGACAAAAAAAATTCTTTTTGGAAAAGAAAAAAAAGATTATTTTTTAATTATCATTGAGTTGCTGCTTGAAGGAGTC